>CAZUPX010000596.1:0-5842 GCA_964622155.1 uncultured Planctomycetaceae bacterium
AAAGACCTTTGCGTGCGCGCCAATCGAGGGAAGAATCCAGCGGATTCTCGTGGAGCATGGCCAGGCTGTGAAAAAAGGCGCAGTGCTGGCCGAGTTGGAAAGCCTTCCGTTCAAGACGCTGCAATTGGACCTGCTGCAAACGATCACGAATCTGAGGTTGGCAAACCTGAATCTGGAACGCGTGCAGGCGTTGAGCCAGTCGGATTCGGTTGCCAGGAAAGACGTTTGGCAGTTGCAGACGCAACGCGACACTTACCAGCAGGCTGTCGCCAGCCTGCGAAGGAAGTTGGCGCTAGTTGGGCTGTCGGAAGCGGAAATCACCGCGATTGAACAGACGGACATTGCAGATTCGCCACCAGAGCTAACCTCGGTGCTGCCGATCCGCGCGCCGGCCGATGGGTTAATCGCTGAATTCGATTTGATTCCCGGTCAAGTCGTTTCGCTGCAGTGCCGGCTGTTTGAGTTGCACAATCCGACCGCAGTTTGGGTGCAAGCGTTCCTGTTTGAACAAGACGCAGTGCGCGTGAGCGCTGGTCAAGCGGTGCAAGTGAGCCTTGTCTCCGATCCGAATTTTCGGGCTATCGGAAAGGTGGAGCGGCTGAACCCTGTCTTGCTGGCGGGCAACCGCGCGTTGTCAATCTGGACGGAGATTGATAATCCCAACTTGCAACTCAAGGAAGGCATGGCCGCGATTGTGACGATCGACACGTCCAAGAGCGCACCGATTGCGGGGCACTAAGCGATGTTGAATTGGCTTATCGGCGCGTCGCTCAAGAATCGTGGCCTGGTGCTGGCCCTGACGATGGTGCTTGCGCTCTACGGCGCCTATCAGGCTACGCAATTGCCGATCGACGTGTTCCCCGACCTGAACCGGCCCACGGTCACAATCATGACCGAAGCTCACGGGCTGGCGCCGGAGGAAGTCGAAACGCTCGTGACGTTGCCGATCGAGTCCGTCATGAATGGCGCGACCAACGTGCAGCGAGTCCGCTCGGCGTCGGGCATCGGCATTTCGATTGTGTGGGTCGAATTCGCGTGGGATTCGGACATTTACATCGACCGACAGATCGTCAACGAAAAGTTGCAACTGGCCCGCAGCCGATTGCCGCAAGACGTGAATCCCATGATGACTCCCATTAGCTCCATCATGGGCGAAATCATGCTCGTTGGGCTGCGAGCGACCGACACCAGTCCGATTGAGTTGCGGACCATCGCCGATTGGACCATTCGCCCAAGACTCTTGGCGATAAGCGGTGTCTCGCAAGTGACCGTGATGGGCGGGCAACTCAAGCAATACCAGGTGCTCACGTCGCCAGCACGGCTGGCACAGTACGGCGTCACGCTCGATGAACTCACGCGAGCCGTAGAAAAGTCAAACGTCGTGACGGGTGGCGGCTTCCTGCTGGACAAGAATCAAGAGTCACTGATTCGAATCGTCGGACGGGCAACGAGCCTGGCGGACATTGAGAATACGGTGGTGCGAGAAGGCAGGCCGCTTTCCGTGACCGTTCGCCAGGTGGCCGACGTGCGGATTGGCGGGCCCGTGCGGCGCGGAACGGGCAGCGTCGGGGGCGAACCGGCCGTCATCTTGTCGGTGCAAAAGCAGCCCGGAGCGGACAGCCTCTCCTTGACTCGGCGCATTGAAGAGACCCTAGCCGAGATTCAAGGAGCCCTGCCGGCCGACGTGACCATCGACCGCGAGATTTTCAAACAAGCCGATTTCATTCAATCGGCAATCACCAATGTGCAAGAGGCGATTCGGGACGGCGCGATTTGGGTGGTCGTCGTGCTGTTCCTGTTCCTTTGGAACCTGCGCACAAGCGCTATCACGCTGGCTGCCATTCCGCTTTCGATCATTATCACGGCGCTCGTCTTTCGCTACTTCGGAGTCTCGATCAACACGATGACGTTGGGCGGGCTGGCAGTCGCTATCGGTGAACTGGTGGACGACAGCATTGTCGATATTGAAAACATCTATCGCCGCTTGAAAGAAAATCGCCAGAAGGAAAAGCCCGACAACCCGCTGAACGTGATCTTTCAAGCATCGTCGGAGGTCCGCAACAGCATTGTCTACGCCACGCTAATCGTCGTATTGGTTGTGCTGCCGCTATTTTCGCTGGCGGGCCTTGAGGGGCGATTGTTTGCGCCGCTGGGGCTGGCTTACGTCGTGACGTTGCTGGCCTCGTTGCTTGTTTCGTTGACCGTAACGCCGGTCCTAGCGTCTTACCTGCTGTCCAACGCTCGATTTCTCAGTCACGACGAACCATTTCTGGTCCGCTGGCTCAAGCGGATTGATACGCGAGTGCTCCATTTCACATTGAAGCACGCATACGCCGTGTTGGCCGCAGGGGTTCTCTTGGTGATCGCGTCGGTCGTGTCGATTTTTGGCATGGGCGGGGAATTCTTGCCGCCGTTCAACGAAGGAACCTTGACCATCGGGCTTGAAACTCCTCCATCGACGAGCCTGCAAGAATCCGACCGGATTGGAACGTTGGTTGAAAAGACGCTGTTGGAAATCCCGGAAGTAACTCATGTTTCACGCCGCACGGGCCGCGCTGAACTGGACGAGCATGCGGAAAACGTGAATGTCTCTGAAATCGACGTGGGCCTGCTGGAATCTGAACGCCCCAAGCCAGGTTTTCTGTTCACCGTGCTGCGCGGAGTGCCCGGCCTGCATGGCTTCGGCGTGGAGCATCGTGGACGCAAGCGGGAAATCGTACTGGCCGATGTTCGGGACAGGCTTTCGGAAATGCCCGGCGTGCTGTGCAACATTGGTCAGCCGATCTCGCACCGGCTCGACCACATCATGTCGGGCATCCGTTCACAGATTGCCCTCAAACTGTTCGGGCCCGACTTGAGCGTCTTACGTTCGCAGGCGGTCGAGATACGCGACTTGATGGCGGCTGTCCCCGGCGTGGTGGATCTGCGCGTCGAACCGCAGGTCGAGATTCCGCAAGTCAAGGTGGAAGTGCTGCGCAGCGAGGCCATCCGCTATGGCCTATCGCCCGGCGACGTGGCCCACGCGCTGGAAACGGCGTTTCAAGGCACGACCGTGTCACAAGTGCTTGAGGGTCAACGCCGATTCGACCTGCTGGTTTGGTTTGACGAGCAATCGCGCAACGATCTTGAAGCCATCCGATCCACGATGATGAGCACGCCGGACGGAGGCCCGGTCGCGCTGGGCACCGTCGCCAAGGTGGAAGCGACGAACGGCCCCAACACGATCAACCGGGAAAACGTGATGCGCCGGATTGTTGTGCAAGCCAACGTCGCGGGCCGCGACCTGACAAGCGTTGTGACCGATATCAGAAACTCTGTTGCCAAGCTCGCGTTGCCGCAAGGCTATTTTGTCGAGTACGGCGGGCAATTTGAGGCCCAACAGCAAGCCAACTTGCGGCTACTGGTCTTGGGAACGCTGTCCGTTGTTGGGATATTCCTTTTGCTCTGCAAAGGACTAGGATCGTGGCGTGCCGCCCTCCAAGTCATGGTCAACATTCCCTTGGCTGCCATTGGCGCGGTGATCGCGCTATTGTTGACCAACTGGCCGACAGCCGAAGCGCTCCAAGCCTCAAGCTGGTGGGAATGGCCGCGAGTTTGGACCCAGGCAACGAGCTTGTCGGTCGCCCATTGGGTCGGCTTCATCACGCTGGTGGGCATCGTGTGTCGCAACGGAATCATGATGATTTCTCACTACATCCACTTGATGGAGCACGAAGGCGAGAAGTTCGACGATCGCATGATCGTTCGGGGAAGCCTCGAACGGCTCACGCCCGTGATGATGACCGCCTTAACCGCCATCATCGGCCTGGTGCCGTTGGCGATGGGGGCCGGTCAGACCGGCAAGGAAATCTTGCACCCGCTGGCCATCGTCGTGATTGGCGGCTTGGTCAGCTCGACGCTGCTGGATCAGCTTGTCACGCCGGCGCTATTCTACAAATTTGGTCGCAACGTGTACGAGCACGGCTCCAAGCAGTAGGAAGCCAAACCATGTGGTGGAACATCGCGAAGAGACCAGCACAAGGCTCACGCCGCTTCGGATTCTCGGACGGCGGTTTCGTGCGGAGGGTCGGGTCTGCGAAGCCGAGCGTTCAGCACGTCCCAATCGATGTCCGCCTGGCCGCCGGATCACTCGTGTGGGACTGCCCAAATGACCAGCCGCTGAAGACAGGCGTCGCGATTAGACGACAGCCCGCGCAAGCTTCGTTTGTAGGGGGCCTGTTTGTGTTCGGTGAATTTCGCTAGCGTCCAAAGGCCACAATCGCCGCCAGGAAGCACCCTCAAACAGTCGTGCAACGCAACTTCGGGCCTGCCACGAACGGCCGATCGTGGTATGATTCCTACCGTTCGGGGCGTAGCGCAGTCTGGCTAGCGCACCTGCTTTGGGAGCAGGGGGTCGGAGGTTCAAATCCTCTCGCCCCGATTCCGACAAGTCGGAATAGAGCAGGAGAACTGTAGAGAGGAGAAAGGAGAGCCAAGAAAACGAATATCTCACAAAGCGCCGAATCGCGTCCGGCTCTCCTGCGGTCTCCTTTCTACTCTCTACTTTCTTGTCTTGAGTGAACCTCAATGCCCTTCGCCTTTGAGAAACTCCAGGTCTACCAGAAGGCGATCACTTTTGCCGACGCGATCTGTACGCTCACGCGCGAACTGCCGCGCGGCTACTACTTTCTGACGGATCAGTTGAACCGCGCGGCTCTGTCGATCGCTACAAACTTGGCTGAAGGCAACGGACGGTTTACGAAACCAGATCGCAAGAACTTCTTCACGATCGCGCGGGGTTCCGTGCAGGAATGTGTGCCGTTGCTGGACGTCGCTCGACGGCGCGAGGCTGCACGTCTGGAGCGCGGACGCCGAGGCGTCCGACGGCGAGGCGGCGGGAGCCCCCGCGCCGGGCGCAAGGAGCTTCCGGATCTCGTCGCGCATCATGCCCGCCGTCAGCACGGCGAGCTTCTTCGCCCGCTCCACCACGTCCTGACCGCCGCCCAGAAGCGTCGCGATGAACGCCTCGCGATCGGCGCGATCTTCTTCGGACGGTGGCGGGGGCGCCAGGATCGACGCGATCTGAATCGCCTTGAGACCCGCGGTGACCTCGGCGTAGTGGTCCACGTCGGCGTCGGACAGCTTGGCGTCCGCGATCCTTGCCGTCGCGCGCCGGCTCTCGAGGTCCGGCATCGGCACCTCGACGACCCCGACCTTGGGGTTCGAGACGAGCTTCTGCGACAGGTCCGAGAGGTTGTCGGTGATGAGGATGACGATGTTGTCGCCCTTCTCGATCTCGGGGAGGAACGACCAGCGGTGCAAGGTGACGACGGAAGCGCGGTCGGCGTCGGCCTGGAAGGACGTGTCCCCCGCTGGCGCCAGCGTCTCGGCGTACTCGATGATCGCCGCCGTCTTCGACCCGGCGGTCACCAGATGCTCCAAGGCGAGAAGAACCTTTTCACGCGGCGCGTCCGCAATCGCCTCGTCCGCGCCCGGGACGTTACGGGCGCGCTTCGCGAAACGGACGCCGGTCGCCAAGTTGTACACCACGATCGTGTCCTTCGACTCCCGAAGCAGGACACCCGTGAGGAAATCCGTCAGCGCCTGCATCTTCCCCTCGTGCACGACCGCGTCATAGACGTTGCCGTGAATCACGAAAATGGAGGCTTCGTTGCGGAGGTACCGCCGGCGAAGCTCCTCGGCCCAGTTCGGAAGGATGCGCGCGCTGGCCATCGTCAGAGCTCCTTGTCCATCGGGCCGAGTATGCTTTCCGTGTCGTGCGCGGCCTCGCGAATCGCCTCGACTCCGTCGAGCAGCTCATCGAGTTGTCCCGAGAGCTCCTTGGGGGACTGCATCGTCATGA
>CAZUPX010000597.1:0-3305 GCA_964622155.1 uncultured Planctomycetaceae bacterium
GCAGCCAAAGGAAAAGCGGCGCGGTCGGCGCACGCAAGTAGGCTTCGCGGTGGGCTGACGCCTCAACAAACGCGTCCTGCACCACGTCCGCCGCGTCGATTCGTCCGCGCAGGCGGGAGTCCATGCGGAACGCTACGATCCGCGTCAGCCGCTCCTGGTGGGCGGTGAGCAGCGCCCCCCACGCCGCCCCGTCCCCCGCCGCGGCGCGGGCCAACATCGGATCGGTTTTCGGTGGTTCGTCGGCCATGCAGTACATCCCTAGCCTTAATTGCGCCCAAGTCGGCTGGCGAGACACGGATTTGTTCAATCTACGATTGCCTCAGTCCTTCGACCATGGCGTTCGATATGGCCGCGGCCAGTCAAATACTGCGTCTGATCCCACGTCAGGCAGCCGCAGATGCGCTTCGCGCCAGAGCGCAATCGGTTGCCGCGTCTGACCGAATTTCTCCTCGGCCAGCTTGGCAGCAACTGACTTTTTTGCGGCTCCGAATAGACCAGTGACAAGAACTACTCAGGGATGTGGGCATCGCCCTGTTCAATGGCCGACAGGATCTGCTTGACGTCGTGCATGCGGTTGGCCCAAACTGGAATGGCCACCAGCGAAGCCGCCATTATAGACCACGATCGAATCTCTTTCCGATTGTTTAATTCCCGTCGCCCGTCGGCTATGATGGCAGCTACGCTACGACAAACACCTTCTCAACAGCCGATCTGCCCGCATGAAATTCATTGAAATCTCAGGCGCCCAGTTGCTCCAATTGGCCACCGAGGATGAAATCCCCTCGCTGCGCGAAGCGGGCATCACCGACCAGAGCCAGGTGCGAATCAATCCACAAGGCGACATCGAGGTCCGCGAGCGCGGCGCATGGAGCGTGATCGGCGGCCTGTTGGGCGACTACAAAACTCGTCTGAAGAAACTCACCGGACAAGAATGGACGTAAGCCATCGAAGAAAATGCGGACGACCAGGACTGGGACGTTAAGCCGATTCAGGTGCTAACAATGCTGAAGTCGAATGATCGGCCGGGCGATTCTTTCGCCACGGGCGCCCTTGCAGTCGAATCCCGTCTTCATGGGCCTCGTGGATTCTTTGAGGTGCGACCACGATGAGTCTGAGACCCTTCTTTCGCGACGTGCAGGCTCATTACGACCTGTCGGATCACTTCTACCGTCTGTTCCTCGACCCGTCGATGACCTATAGCTGCGCTTTCTTCTCAGATCCCCAGATGACGCTCGATGAGGCGCAGCGGGCAAAGATCGACCTTTCACTTGGCAAGTGTCGCCTGACGCCGGGACAGCGGTTATTGGACGTTGGCTGTGGCTGGGGGGCAACGGCGATGCGAGCGGCCCAGCAATACGGCGTTCGCGTCATCGGCCTGACGCTTAGCCGCAACCAATACGAATATTGTCGCCAACTGGCGTCCGAGGTCGCCAACGTGGAGTATCGCCTGCAGGGATGGGAAGAGTTCGACGAGCCGGTCGATCGCATCGTCAGCATCGGCGCTTTCGAGCACTTCCGCATCGAGCGCTACCCGGCCTTCTTCAAGCGCTGTCTGAAGATTCTGCCGGCCGACGGCTACATGCTGTTGCACTCGATCGTCCAAGGCACGCGCGAGACCATTGAACCCGGTCTGCCCGAGTTTGACTTCGACCTGGTTCAGTTCATGAAGTTCATTCAGAAGGAAATCTTCCCAGGCGGACAAGTCCCGCCGCCGGGCGTGACCGTCGAGTCGGCGCAGGCCAACGGTTTCGAGCTGGTGCATGTCGAATCGCTGCGGCCGCACTACGCCCGGACCCTGGACCATTGGGCGGCCAATCTCGAGCGTCATCGCGACGAGGCCATCGCTCTGACTTCCGCGAAGGTGTTCGACGACTACATGCGATACATGACCGGATCGGCCCGTTACTTTCGCACGGGTCACTGCGACGTGCGGCAGTTCACGCTTCGCCCCCGACGGTAAAGCGCGACGGGCCGTTTGGCAGGAACGAGCTAGAGTTTTCCGGGTTTCCTATCAGAGCCTTATGCTCCGATTCGATTCAGGGACGGTATGCACCGTCATCAGGCAATGGCGACCGGCTGTTGCTGACCCGCGTGGGAGGCGGCCGGATGGCTCGCACCAGGGAGCTTCAGCCGTACGAAGTGTCCTGTCGTCGGCGGCGGTAGGAGTCGCCGCAGCCTGTTGCCTTACGACCGGCTCCCCCCCTCGCTAATGGGCCGCCTTTGTGCTCAGTCGTGACTGGAATTAAGCATCCAACGATAACATTCAGACGAGCCAAACTAAAATCTTCAATATTAAAGATGGATAAAATAGGTGATGTAGAGATGTGCTTGCACCTTGCCGGGGGTTTGAACCTTGCTGCCAGTCATGGTATTTTGTCGGGGCTACATCGTTGCCGCCGTCAAAGTGCCCCGGTTGTGCAAGCATTAGTGTCAGGGTGACCGTGATCCGGGCATGCTGTTTTCGGCGGAACCAATCTCCGCTGATCGTCGAGAGTCACTGCAAGAGATATCGTGGCCAGCCTTTGCGCGAACCGATTGTAGAGTGTTAGTAGGCGAACCCGCCGTATCGTCCTCTCGTCACGCGTTCCTTCCACCAGAGAGTTCGGACAGCCGTGCACCTGGATCACTTGCCGGGATCGTTCTTCGGTCCCTCGAATCTTGTCGACCTGGTTCGGCATCGAGCCTCGCATCAGGCGCAGGATCGGGCATTCATCTATCTGGTGGACGGCGAGACGGAAGAAATCCACGTGACCTATTCCGACCTCGACCGCGAGGCGCGCAAGATCGCGGCGCGGCTGCAAGCTCTGGGCCTGGAGGGAGAGCGGGCGCTGCTTCTCTATCCGGCCGGCCTGGACTTCATCACGGCATTTTTCGGTTGCTTGTACGCCGGCGTCGTGGCCGTGCCGGCTTATCCGCCACGGCGGAATCGCTCGCTGTCGCGCATTCAAGCCATCGCCGACGACGCGCAGGCCAAGATCGCATTGACGACGCACGCCGTCTGGGATCGCGTGCAAGGCGTGCTGGAAGGCACTCCGGACCTCAAGAAAATCCAATGGCTGTGTACCGACCAGTTGCCTCCGGAGTTGCACGAGTCGTGGCAGGTACCCGACGTGCACGGCGATACGCTGGCGTTCCTGCAGTACACGTCAGGGTCGACCGGCACTCCTAAGGGTGTGATCCTGACGCATGCCAACTTGATGCACAATTCGGCCTCGATCGCCTATGCGTTTGAGAATACGCGTAGCGGCAGTGGTGTGCTTTGGCTCCCCAGCTATCACGATATGGGGCTGATCGGCGGCATCTTG
>CAZUPX010000598.1:0-5460 GCA_964622155.1 uncultured Planctomycetaceae bacterium
AGATCGACACGGCCGATCCCCGCTCCTTGCATGCTCGCGTCGAAGCGTTGCGACTGGCGTGGCACGATCGGCTGACGCTGTTGGGCGACCCGCGGGCGAGCGAGGTGCCCGTCGCGCGGTTACTTTCGAGCGAGCACGCCAGCGCCGCGGCCGATCGGGTGCGACGCGCGGTGGCCGAAGCGAAGCTGATTCCCGCAGCGACCGATGGCCGCAATGCCGGGGGCACGATCCATTTGAGCGCCTGCGACCAGAAAGGGATGATGGTCGCGCTCACACTCACCCACGGGGAGGGCTTTGGCGCGCGCGTGACGGTGGATAGTCTGGGCTTGATCCTGGGACACGGCATGTCGCGGTTCGAACCCCGGCCCGGACATGCCAACTCGCCGCGCGCGGCGAGCCGGCCGCTGAACAACATGTGCCCCACGCTCGTGGTGCGCGACGGCGTGCCGATCGTGGCGCTGGGCGCCACCGGCGGCCGACGGATTCCCAACACACTCTTCGACGTGCTGGTGAACCTGATCGGCCGCGGAGCCTCGCTCGCCGACGCCGCGGCCGCCCCGCGCATGCACACCGAAGGCTCGGCGGCGTTGCAACTGGCAAACGGCTGGCCCGAGCGCGACGTCGACTTTCTCAAGCAAGTCGGCTACGCGATCGAACCCGGCAACGGCGCCAACCTGAACGGGATCGCTCGCGATGCGACCACCGGGACGATTAGCTCAGTTCAGTGAAAGACGATCAACTACGGAGAAGACACGATTGCCACTGAGAGCACCGAGACCACAGAGGACGATAACAGCAGGTTAAAAATACAAATCGGCTCCGCCGTGCATCCTCGTAACCCTGTTCGTACTTTTTTCGTCTCGGTGCCCTCTGAGCTCTCTGTGGCAAATTCTTCCTTGTCAGTTTCCAACGACCGTCCGTTCACTCGACGGCTAGTCCGCGCTGCCGGTAATACTTCAAACCCGGAAAGAAGAAGCAGCCCGCTGACACAATTCCGAAGAGCGTGACGCCGACAGGAATCTGCAAGTGCTGGAGGACGGCCATCGCGATGGCGGTGGCGAATAGAGCGGTGGCTTGGATGTAGAACTGCCCGGTGAGCATGCCGGCCTTGACCAGAAAGATCATCCCGCTGGTCAGTGCCAACACTGGCGAAAGGGTCAACACCGGCAATCCAAGAATCATTTCGACGACGAACAGCAGGGCGATCGAGATCATACTCGCGGCCCAGAGGTGAGCGATCTGACGCTCGACGAACGTCACCGGCCCAGCGCGGCGGCGGAGCGTCCAGAAGATCGCCGCCCAAGTGCCCAGGCCAACGGTCCACAGCGCCAGATACGGCAGCGGCGAGGTCGCTCCCAGCCACTGCAGCGCATTGGTCGCCAGGCAGGTGACGAACAGCGCCAGGCTGTGCCACATCCACAGCAGACCCCAGTTCTCCAGCACGGTGGCATGATGCGTCTCGCGAAACGCTCGGGCCAGCACCTGGCCAAACAGTCCGCTACGCGCGGCGGTCGGCTCGTCGGCCAGATACGCCTGCAAGTCGTCGGCCAGGTCCTTCGCGCTGGAGTAGCGCAGCTCGGGCGGCTTTTGCAAACACTTGAGCGAGATCATTTCCAATTCACGATCGGCGCGCGGATTGAGCAGTCGCGGTGGCAACGGCTCCTGTTCCAGCACGGACAGTACGGTTTCCACCGGCGTGGCCGATTGAAACGGTGGGCGGCCGGTCAACATCTGATACAAAATCGTGCCCAAGCTGTACACGTCGCTGGCAGGGCCGAGCTTGCCGCGCCTGCCGGCGGCCTGCTCGGGGGCCATATACGAGGGCGTGCCCAGCACCGCGCCTGACAGCGTCAGCCCAGAGTCGTCCTCGACTCGTTTCGCAAGTCCAAAGTCGGACACGTGCGGGCGGCCTTCCAGGTCGATGAGAATGTTCGACGGTTTGAGATCGCGGTGCAGCACGCCGTGCTCGTGGGCAAAGTGCACCGCCCGCGCCACGTCGGCCAATAGCATGGCGGCCTCGCGCGGCGGCATCGGACCGTCGGCCAGCCGCCGACCGAGCGTCGTGCCCTCGACGAATTTCATCGTGAAGTAGGGCCGGTCATATTGTTGGCCGACTTCGTAGATCGGCACGATCGACGGATGGTCGAGCCTGGCGGCCGACTCGGCTTCGGTGCGAAAGCGAGCCAGGTCCGAGGCCGACGGCGCGGCCATCGGTGAGATCATTTTGAGGGCCACGATCCGTCCGAGACTCACTTGCCGCGCCTTGTACACCACGCCCATCCCGCCGCGGCCAAGCTCGGCCAGCAATTGGTAATCGCCGAACACGGCTGGCTCCGAACCGCCGGCGGCGTCGAGCGGCGCCGTGTCGCCAGGTAGGAAAGGAGTCGTGAAGCCGGAAGTCGGGCGGTCGCCATCGGGCGGTGCGGCGCCGCGCGACGAGTTTGTCGCCGACGCGACGTTGGCCGCCACACAATCGGTCACCAGCATCGTGGCCCACAGGCCTCGCAGTTCGTCGGCCAAGTCTGCGTGCTCGCACAGGACCGCTTCGATATCGGTGGGCCCACGGCAGCGCATTTGTTCCGCCAGTTGACCGGCCACTTCTGCCAGACGCGTGTCGCGATCGATGTTCGACTCGGCGGACGATACATTGGTCTTCCGAGCCCCTTCGGCACTCACGGGCGCGTCTCCGGCGATGAGGGCTTACCCGATGGCGGCTCTTGCAGCTCCGCTCGCAACCGGCGCATCGCCCGCAAATAGCGCATGCCGGCGGCCGGTTCGCTCAATTCAAGCGACTGAGCGACCTCCTGATTCGAAAGGTGCTCGAAGTGCCGCATCAAGACGACCTCGCGATCGGCTTCGTCGAGAGATTCGACAGCCGCCTGAAATCGCACCTCCAGCTCATGGTGCGTCGCCGCCGCGGCCGGGGTTAGCTCGCGATCCACAAGCATCGCCAGATCAAACGTTGATCGATCGTCGTCCGCAGAGGCCGAGACGCGCTGCTCGCGATCCACGGTCCGTCGGGCCGCGGTGCGATGGCGGCGATGGGCATCGATCAGCCGGTCGCGGGCCAGGTGCCGCAGCCACAGATGAAATGGCATGCCGGCACTCTCCAGATACTCGGCCAGCCGGCGGTTGGCATCCACCAAGACGTCCTGCACGATGTCACTGGCGTCCAACCGCGTTTGCAGCCGACGGTCCATTCGCATGGCGACCATGCGTCGCAAGGCCTCGCGGTGCCGATCGAGCAATTGATTGCGGGCCTCGGCGTCGCCGGCGCGAGCCAGATTCAGAAGCTCTTGGGTCTGCGAGGAGTCGGGCCACATGCCCAAAGTATAAACGACCGTTGACTTTGGCGTTTAACCTCTGGCGGCCGGCAGCTCGTTGGATAGTCCGAAGCGGCGGAAGAAGCGGGCCGAACGATGCCGGGCGTACCACTCGCGACGCGACTTATCTGTGCTGTGTCGTCGTTTTCGCTTTCCGTCTGGCATGGCTAGGCTCCTTAGCTGCGGGCCTCGTTGCGTCCGTCTGACTCTTTACAGCGGAAAAGGCATCTGGCTGTTACACGGAAGGCGTATTGAGCGGGCCAAAGGCCGGTTAGGCAGGTTTCAGGGGGTGTGGCCCGTCGCTACACTGAGAAAGCGGCTATTTGGGGGCCAAGTGGGTATCGGACCTCTGTCAGGCGGGTTTGAGGGCGGTAGGCGCCAGGCCCCTGCTGCTGGGAGATGCGGATTTGAGCTCGGAAACTAACAATGACGAGCTAGTCCAACGTGTGCGCCAGCGCGATCCTGCCGCCTTGGCCGAATTCCTGGTCGCCAGCCGCCGGGGGTTGCTGGCGTTCATCGACCGCCAGTTGGGCATGGCCCTGCGCCGCAAAATCGAAATCGACGACGTGTTTCAGGAGGTCGGCGTAGAGGCGATTCGGGCCTTGCCCGAGGCCGAATTGGCGGATCGCGACCTGTTTGGCTGGCTGTGCCAGATCGCCGAGCGACGCATTATCGACGCCCATCGCCGCTATTTTGGCGCCAAAAAGCGCGACGCCGGCCGGGAAGTGCCGCTGGGATCGCCCTCGAACGACACCGCTCACGCGGCGATTATCGACATGCTCGTGGTGTCGATGACGACACCCACCCAGGCCCTGTCTCGCAAGGGGCACGAGTTGAAGCTGCTAGAGGCCCTCTCAACGCTGCCTGCCGATCAGCGCGAAGCCCTGCGACTGCGGTACGTCGAGAACAAGCCGTCGAAGGATATCGCCGCCGCGCTGGGCAAGACCGACGGAGCCGTGCGCGTGATGCTCACGCGGGCGTTGAGCAAGTTGCAGCAGATCCTGGGCCCCGACGAAGCCCCGAGACGGTAGGCGGCGAGCAGTAGACGGTAGACAGTAGGCGGGGACGGGGAACAACAAGGTCACCGGACACCGCGATTTCTTTACCCGAGGTGAGTCCGGCCAGGCGGCATGGTAGCCGGCCAAAACAAAAAGCCGTCAGCGAATACTGACGGCTTTTCGATGAGCCGTGAGGCTCACGCCGGTTTGTTACACGTATGCTACGCCTGGCGGCTGCCTGGTCAAGCTGGCGAAACCTCGCTTGGCGCTAGGCCGCTCGCTCCTGGTATACTGCTGAGTCTGGCAAGCGGCTGCAGGGCGAACCGCTTCAAAATCATTTCCCCAGCCTCAATACCACCACCAGTAGCGATGGCGCAGGCGTTGGACAATCTGTCGGAAGGCGAGTCTTCGCAACTCTGGCAACAGTTGTCGGATTGCCTGGATGCGTTTGTCGCCGCATGGCAGCGCGGGGAGGGGCCGCCGGCGCTGGGCGATTTCCTGCCGGCCGAGCCCGCGGCGCTGCGGCGGTTGGCGCTCGTCGAGGCGATCAAGGTCGATTTGGAATACCGCTGGAACGAGCGGCGGTGGCCCAAGACGGTCGAAGAGTATCTGGGCGAGTTTCCGGAGTTGGCGGCCGACGTGCCGTGCGACGTGATCTATGAGGAATACCATGTTCGCAAGCAGCGCGGCGACGCGGTGAACATTGCCGACTATTTCGCCCGCTTCCCATCGCGAACCGGTGAGCTCAAACGGCTGTTCGAGCTGGAGGCACCCGACCAGACCACGGCGCTGGTGGCGTCCGAGCCGGCGCCGGTCTTCGAGCCTGGGCAGACGATCGATGACTTTGACCTGATCGCGGCGTTGGGCAAGGGTGCCTTTGCCACCGTGTTTCTGGCCCGGCAGCGGTCGATGCAGCGGCTGGTGGCACTCAAGATCTCGCGAGACCGCGGCTCCGAGCCCCAGACGCTTGCGCAGCTCGACCACCCCAACATCGTGCGCGTGTTCGATCAGCGGCAGTTGCCGGCGCACAAGATGCGGCTGTTGTACATGCAATACGTGGCCGGCGGCACGCTGCACGGCGTGATTCACCACGTGCGCAAGATACCTCCGGCGGTCCGCAGCGGAGCGGCGCTGGTCGA
>CAZUPX010000599.1:0-2243 GCA_964622155.1 uncultured Planctomycetaceae bacterium
TGATTCAGATCTTCGCCCACAACTCTTGATGCCGACCAGACGCGGCCGCCCGATCCGGACGGGCCGACCGAAAAAGCTCGCAGCCATACTATCCCAATCCCGCTCGTCAGGGTGTTCCGCACAATTTCGCCGGGAAATACAGCCGTTTGGATCGAACCAGCCCGTCCACGCAGTGCGTTTCCTCAGGTAGACGGCCATGACCCCTCGAAATTCTCACCGGTTGCGCAAACAATCTCATCCCCGCCCCGTCAACATCCTTGTGTTGGCACCGAACCGTCCCGATAATCGAGCGGACCCTTGGCATTTGGCGTGAATTACCAACGGTTGCTCCTGGACCACCTCTCCCTGGTGGATCAGATCGTACGGACGACCGGACGGTGCCGTCACTTGGCCGCGCCTGAGCTCGAAGATTTCTCCAGCTTCGTGCGATTGCGGCTGATCGAGAACAACTACGCGATTCTTCGCAAGTTCCAGCACCGCAGCAGTTTGTGGACCTACCTGTCGGCCGTGATCGAACGGCTGTCGTTCGATTACTGCGATGAGAAGTGGGGCCGGTGGCGCACATCGGCCATGGCCGAGCGGCTCGGCCCGGCGGCGGTCGTGCTGGAGCGCCTGGTTTCGCGCGACGGTCATACGCTGGAGGAAGCCCTCGAGCTGATTCACGCCAATCACACGTTCGGTCTCGCGAAGGCGGACCTGCTGAAGATCTGGGCGCAACTGCCCTTGCGCACGCGCAGCACCAACGTCGGCGAGGAAGCGGCCGCGGCGATTCCGTCGCCGCGAACGTCTGAAGAAGACGTCGACGCCGCTGAGTTGCACAAGAAAATCGAGCGGATCGACCGCGCGCTCGAGGCCGCGCTGGAGCAGCTTTCCGCGCAGGAACGCGTGCTACTCGCGCTACGATTCGATCAGGATCTGTCAATGATCCAGATTGCCAAGCTCACCGGCAGCTCGGTCCCGACGTTGCACCGCCGCCTCGAAAAAGCGGTCACGCTGCTCCGTGCCACGTTGTCCCGGGTGGGGCTCGATCGCCAGGAGATCGTCGAGCTCATCGGTCATCCGTCGATTGCGCTCGCGCCGCTGTTGCGCGCGGAGGTTGAGAAGTTTTTGGGGCCCGTCCGTCTATTCAAACGAGATGGTTAGTTCACAGGCCAACAGCTGCCCGGAAACGGAAGTACTGGCGGCCTACGTCGATCACGGCCTGAGTCTGGCCGAGCGTTCTCGCGTGGACGCCCATCTCGCCTCGTGCCCGCATTGCATCGCAATGCTGGCCGGGGTCGTTCGAACGGTCGAGGCCGTGTCAGAGTTCCTGCCGGCCGGTGATGCAGCGGTGGAGGCCACTCCTCGCTTCGGTCGCCGGAGCGTGGCAGGAATGCTGACCGCCGCGGCTGCCGTGTTTGTCGTGTTGGCGGGGCCCGCGCTACTGAGGCCCTGGCTGGACGGCGACACGGGGCTCGTGAATCCTGCGGTTTCTGTCGAAGGCGAACGATCGGTCCTTGGTCGGCTGACCGGGGGGTTCCCGCATGCCCCACTGGGTGTGCCATCTGCTGGGGGGCAAGGTGGCCGTGCCGCCGAGGCCGATCGTATCGTCTTAGCTGCCGCCAAGATTCGCGAGTCATTCGGCGAACGTGAAACACCGTCGCGCTTGCACGCGCTCGGCGTCGCGCAACTGCTGGCCGGCCGCTACGACGATGCGGCGGCGTCGCTACTGGCGGCGGCGCGCGAGCAGCCGAACAATGCGCGCTATGTCAGCGATGTTGCGACCGTGCAGCTCGAGCGCGCCCGGCTTGGTCTGCGTCCCGACGACTTGCCGCGCGCACTGGCATCGGCCGACCGCGCGCGCCGTCTCGACCCGTCGCTGCGCGAGGCCTGGTTCAATCGCGCGCTCGCAGCTGGGGCGCTGTCGCTCAACAGCGAGGCGAAGCAGGCGTGGACCGAATACCTGGCGCGCGATAACGCATCGCCCTGGGCCACGGAAGCGCGCAAGCGGCTCGACGAGTTGGCGAAGCCGACTCCTGCGGCCGCGTGGGCCGGTATCGAACAACGCCTCCACAGAAGCATCACGAATGAGCTTGCCGGCGAAGCAGTGCGCGCGCAAATGACCGAGGCGCGCAATTTCGTCGAAACCAATCTCTTGCCGAAGTGGGCGGCAGCGGTGGAAGCGGGCCGCGACGGCTCGCGCGAGTTGGATGGCCTCCGAAACCTGGCAGACGCTCTCGCGCGCATCGGCGGCGATTCGCTCT
>CAZUPX010000600.1:0-2138 GCA_964622155.1 uncultured Planctomycetaceae bacterium
TGGCAGGCCAGGCTCGCCGGCATCTCGCACCCCGTTGCCGTTGAGGTCGTTGAACTTGTTGCCGTAAATCTGCCCTCCTGCGCCACGGCCTAAATCACGTATCAACTCGACGCTGTCACCCTGGGGGCCGAAAAGAAACACGCGCAGATCCGGGCCCCACGTATGGTTGATATCGACCTGCACGTTGATGTCGCGGGCCAAGAGGGCATCGCCAACCGTGATCGATGAAAAGATGGAGCCGTTGTCCGGGATGGACGACGGAATCGGATTGCCGTTCTGATCCACCGGAGTTTGGTAAACCTTGAACTCCCGAGGTTGGACGATCGTTCCGACATTGACGGCACTGTTCAGCGTATCGTTGGACTCGTCCGACACACCCATCTTCAAGTCGAACGTGGTGTCGGGTAAATCGCCTTCGAACGTGAGGACTACTTTGTTTTCAGCGGCGGTATACACGGCCGTTTTGGGCAGCAGCAACCGGCCGGTCTGCGTGTCGGTCAGCCGGTAGAAGGCCGGATTCTGTGCCGCCACGGAATTGAGCTGATCCGCGTTGAAATACACCACAATCTGGTTCGCCGCCTTCACCAGCTTTCCGGTCGCGTCACGCGTGATCGGCTGGGGCACGACGGACACGATTTGCGCGCCCAGGTCGAGCGTGAGTTTCCTCGTCGAGTCCTGGCCGCCGTTAAAAGGTTGACCGTTGATGTCCTTGAGCGGGTTCGCTCCCGCGCCCACGATGCGAATCTGATACAAGTCGTCGGGCAAGTTGTTGGCGAACCGCACCACGACGTCGGTGGCGCGACCGTCCATCAAACCCACGAATCCCGCCGGCACGATGAGGTCGTTGCCATTGCCGAGGGTGTGGTCGACCGAGCGAGTGAATTGAATGTTGGCGATGTTACCGTTCAGCAGCGAACTCGGTTCGATCTTGTTGTCGAACCGGAATGTCAGTTCGGTGGGAGACGTGTGTAGAGTTCCTAGATCCTCTTTGCCGGTCAGGACGCTGCCTGTGTTGGGAATGACCGCAATCAACTGCGGACCGATCGCCAACAGCATGCGCTCTTCGCAGGGCTCAAGATGCAGTCCCCGCGGTCCCCATGATTTACGGCTGCGGCGAGGTTTGCGCCGCGGCGAACGTGCGCGTTCACGGCTTGAAATAGAGCTTTGCCAGGGGGCCATAAGCGCTGACTTTCTGTCCAGGTTAGCCCTGCCGGACCTCACGGAAGAGGCCGCAGACGCCGCAAAAACGGATTATGATTACGACAGCTTCGGAAAGCAATTTCTTAACTACCCATTCAACTCATTTTATCTAATTTAAACGTACGGTGGGCGCGGCGCGCAAGCGCAAGGTAGGGCTTGGTGCGAGGTTTCTGTGGAAAAAGAGCGGCCATGCCGGTTCCGACGGCGCAGCCTGTAGAACAATCACTCCATATGCGCACAGGGAATTCCCCATTTCAAGTCCTGAATGGGATAATTACGCAGGAATTAACGAAATTGATGCCTCTACCACGGGGCCCCAAGACACCAGAGCAAGAAGGCGGGTATTGCTAACTGGGGGCCGTTCGATCAGGGCGCGCCCGTTCCGCGGGGCGAGTACCTCTCCTGTAAAACGCCGCTGCGCCGCGGACTCCGTGAAAAGTCAGCAAATGCGCGTGAATCATCTGTTCCGTGGCGTGCGCCTATAACACGCCAGTGTCATTTCGCGGGACCGCATAAGAGTTATTCCCGGCACAACGCTCAGACACCGCACGGGGAATCGAGAGCCCGCCTCGGCGGCCCCGGCGACTGCAGCGATGAGGATCCGAGCAATTCTCAACCGTCCGCGGAAACTCGCACGGCGACTAAGCCCGAGGGTGTGGCAAGACATTTTGGCGAATGTAGCTGAAGTCGCCAGACTTCAGTGAGGGTGCAGCGAATTCGCTGGATGCACGAAGAATCCCAGGGCCACCCACTGTGCAAACCAGGCGTGTAGCTCGTCCCCAACGGCAAACGGTTTGCACATTTCGCGATCGGCCGCCTGGGTGATCGCGTCGATCAGCGGCGCACCCTGGCTCACCAGCGTCAGTAAGTCAAACTGTGGGGCTGTCAGCTCGTGGGTCGCGACAGCATAGTCGCGACGGAAAATCGCCAGATACACC
>CAZUPX010000601.1:0-4015 GCA_964622155.1 uncultured Planctomycetaceae bacterium
ATGGCCAACGACACGCTTGTCAGTCTCGATCCGGTGAGCGGCGAGCGCAAGGAATATCGGGTGCCCGGCGGCAAGGAGCCGAACTCGGACGAACCGATGGCCATGGGCCCGCACTCGCTCGAATGCGACGCCGCCGGCAACATCTGGATCACCTGCGCGATCGGCGGCAAGATGGCGAAATTCGACGTCAAAAGCAAGGAATGGCTGGTTGTCTCGTCGGCGCCCGATCCGGCGCGGCGCGGAGTCTACCCACACACGCTACGTGTCGATAAGAAGGGAGTCGTGTGGTACACGGACGCCGGGCGAGGCGTCTACAGCCTGGATCCCAATAACAACAACGTACGAAAGTTCTACAAGCTTCCCGACGAAGACCAGGCTGTCGGCCAGGGAATCGGCGAGTCGCGCGGGCGAACGCCCTATGGCATTGACGTGGCGCCCAACGGGCACATCTGGTACACCAAGCTCAACGGCAACCGCGTGGGGCGCATCAAGCCCGAAGTCCCCGATGGCGATATCAAGGAATGGAATCCTCCTTTTCGTGGTCCTCGGCGGTTGCAAGTTGATGCCGATGGCATGGTGTGGGTTCCCGGTTGCGGATCGGGCGTGTTCGCCAAGTTCAATCCCAATACCGAACAATGGAAGGTGTACGACCTGCCGGACAAGGAAAACCAGTTCCCCTATGCGCTGAACGTTCATCCCCAAACTGGCGACATCTGGATTTGCGGGACAACCAACGACTCCATGTTTCGTTTCGTTCCCAAGACCGAAGAGCTTATCGAGTATCCGATGCCTTCGCGAGTGACCTACACGCGTGAGATTGAGTTTGGTAACGACGGCAGTGTTTGGGTTTGTAATTCGAACTGGCCCAACCGTCATACCGAACGCCGCCTGGGATCGATCATTCGCATCACGCTGGACGGAACTGTCGACGAGGCGACCGACCGGTCGCGGGCAGTGGCCGTTACGAGTTCCGACAAGTAGGCACTGGCGATCGAAATTGAAATGATCGACACTAATCGTTCTCGCGCGAGGGTGTGCGCGCAGCTGGGACTTTCTTTAACTATCGCACTTTCCAGCGGTTGTGGTTCGTCGTCTGGCGAAATTGGCTCCATTCTTAGCGCGCCATCGGCCATCTCAGCAATGGATGAAGCAGCGTCGTCCGAAATTCATAAGGTGAGCGCTCTTGCGCCCGGCGACGCCGCGGTCAAATCGATCAAGACCGCGGCCGAAGAAGGCGCCCCCGGTGGCGCGAAATTGAGCGGGCGGGTTCTCTACCGGGGCAAGCCTCCCGCACGGCGCGCCATTAACATGGCCAAAGATGCCGAGTGCATTGAGCTGCACGGCGACAAGTCCGTTTTGGATGAGGATTTGATCATTAGTCCGGAGGGTGGGGTGAAGAACGCGTTTGTCCGCGTGAGTCGAGGTGCCCCCAAGAGGGATTATCCGATGCCGGAAAAGCCGGCGGCGCTGGACCAGGAGGGTTGTATGTTTCATCCGCGAGTACAGGGTATTCGCGTGGGCCAAAAGATGTTGGTTGGCAATGGCGATCCGGTGACGCACAATGTCCGATCGTTTCCGGTGCTGAATCCGGCATTCAACTTTGGGCAGCCGCCAAAAACAGAGCCGCGAGTGCGCGTATTTGAGCGGGCCGAACGTGAGATCGAGATTCAGTGCGACTTCCACCTGTGGATGCACGCCTATGTCTTCGTGATGGACCACCCTTTCTACTGCGTTTCCGAGGACAGCGGCGCGTTCGCAATCGATGATTTGCCGCCGGGCGACTACACGTTCGAATGCTGGCACGAAAAGCTCGGCAAGCAAAGGAAAGCTGTAAAGGTGGCTGCCGCCGATGTAATTGACGTCCGCTTCACGTACCCGAATTAGAGATGTTAGGGCACATTCGCGCGCCGACTGCGCCGCGTTCTGCGCCGCGCGATTCCACAACCCGCGAGCGTTGCGAGGAATTCGCGACTGGTTCGACGCCCCGTCGGGTACTCTCGATAAGACCTGGCGACGCCTTGCAGCGCCGCCGGGTCTTCGTGTTGCTGCTTGCAGAAGGCCCGGATGGGCTGGCGACGTGAAGCCCACGGTGAGCGTCGTCTTACGAACACGACACGCGGATGGCTTTGAAGAAGCAGGACAGATTTCTCCAAAGAGAGACTTTGGGGGCAGCGACGCCCTTGGGTCTCGCTGTCTTGCTGATGAGGTAAGTCTGTCTCCTCTCCTTGGCCTCGTCGCTGGCGACCCAATCAGCCATTTCGTCGTTGAGCGTGGCAACTGCTTTGCCATCCTGCCAAAGCCCGCGCAGCTTCAAGTACCCGCGAGGGTGAACTGGTAAGCGATAAAAACGGCGTTGCCACCCAGGTGTCACCAACACATGGTCCAAGAGTTTGAAGGGTTCTGACGTGCAGTTTGTGGCTGTGAACGGCAGGCGGATCATGAAATAGGGTCTGCAAATGCCGGCGTTGTGACTCGCTCGAATTGCCTCGTGCAGCACCTTGTTTCTAACGTCTGGTTCCAATGGTAATGGCGGCGATTGCACGACTTTCATTCTCTCGCGCATGATTCGCTCGAAAGTCACTTCCTCCGTTGATAGGAAGCGGTGGACAACCGCCAAACTACCCAGCAGCGCGTCTGACACATTCCACCGCCGACCGTGCGGTCCAACCGCCTCAACGGAATAGGAGAAATCGACAACTCGGTGTGCGGGTTCTCCGGTCGGCTCCTCATTGGAAGGATGGAGTTCGATCGCACGACCAGGCTCCATTTTCAAGCGAGCTTGGACGTGATTGAGAAAGAACAGTCGGGGTCTGGCAACACCGTCCTTTTGGCGCCTCGGCCTGGAAAAATTCAATCTTTGTCCGATGATCTCTGTCACGCCGACTTTGGGAACGATCGCCTTCCAAAACTGGCCACGATGGTAAAATCCTTCGACAACAAACGCCTCGTCGGTTTCTGAAAGAATCCGAAGCGGCCGCCTTTCAGTCAGATTGAACTCTTCTCCGGCATAGGCCGACCACTCGGGCATGACGGGCGCAGTCGTCGGCTCTATTGCGTTCATGAACGCATTCTACCAGCGTTGGGAGAGGTCTGCTGTTGTTGCTTTCAAACGACCCACTCAATCGGCTCCATCGTGATCGTCAAGCTCGGCTCGGTGCGTCTCAGCGGCAAGCCAGACAGAGACCAGCGTTATCGCTGAGAGAATGATCATGTAGACCGCGACTGGCCATGGTTGACCGTCGCTCCATTGAAGCAGCGCAGTGGCGATCAACGGAGCGATGCCACCGGCCAACGGCGAGGCCAATTGATAGCCGACCGATGCGCCCGTATAGCGAACCTCAGTGCCGAACAGCTCGGAAAAGAAGGCCGCTTGCGGTGCGTACATTGCCGCGTGCACGATCAATCCGATCATGATGGCCAGACAAATCAATGTTGTGCTGGCCGTGTTGATCATCCAAAAAAATGGGAATGCGAACGCGGCAAGTGCCGCGGCACCTGCCAGGTAGACCGGGCGTCGACCGATCCGGTCAGACAGAATGCCAAATACTGGGATCACGAAGAACTGAACAGCCGATGCAATGAGCACGCCGTTGAGGATTGAAGTTCTTGGCACGTTCAACTCGACGGTGCAATAGGTGAGCACAAACACGGTGAAAACATAAAAGGACCCGTTTTCGGCGAAGCGCGCGCCCATCGCCAACAAGACATTTCGCCGATATCGGCGCAGCAGCTCGAAAAGTGGCACGCCTGGTTGGGTTGTTCGGTCGCGAGCTTTCGTGAACAAGGGGCTCTCGAATACCTGTAATCGGATGAACAGACCGACGCCAAGCAAGGCGATCCCCAGCAGAAACGGTACTCGCCAACCCCAGCGCAGGTGAGCGCACACCACTGCCACTCTTGAAGCTGTGGTTATGCTGGGAGGGCGTCGAGGAATTCTCGAATCCTGGCAGTGGAGTGGACGATGAGTCGCGAGCCGGATCTGGCGAAGTGGGCTGCGTGGAGGTTGCGGCTGCGT
>CAZUPX010000602.1:0-2040 GCA_964622155.1 uncultured Planctomycetaceae bacterium
GAGCTCGAAAGGAAACGCTAATGACGCACCAACCAACTCGTTGCCGTTTCTCTCTGAGCGCTGTTGTTGCGCTTTTGGCCCTGGTGGCAACCTTTGCCACCCACGCGCGGGCCGTCACGATTCCCACCGTACCCGTCGGAAATGCGGGCAATGCTGGTGACACAGAGGTAATGGTCACTGACGGCACAAGCGGCTATGGCGCGGTGGCCTACGACTATCGCATCGGCCCGACCGAGGTGACCAACGCCCAATATGTCGAGTTCTTGAATGCGAAGGCCGCCACCGATCCGTTGGGCCTATACAGCCCCCTCATGGGCAGCGGTTTCGGCGGGATCACGCAAAGCGGCTCTGATGGAAGCTACACGTACGCGACGATCAGCGGCAGGGATCAGATGCCGGTGAACGTTGTCAGTTGGTACGATGCACTTCGATTCGCCAACTGGCTCAACAACGGCCAGGGGACCGGCGATACGGAGACGGGCGCGTACACGCTCTTGGGCGGAATCCCGGAGCCGAGCAACGGAGTCAGCATTACCCGCAACGCCGGGGCGACATGGTTCCTCCCCAGCGAGAATGAGTGGTATAAGGCGGCCTATCACAAGAACGACGGTGCCACTGGCAACTATTGGGACTATCCGACGTCTAGCGACACGGCTCCCACCGCCGAGGCTCCTCCGGGAGGCGTCAACTCGGCGAACTACGGTAGCGCACTCGGCGACTTGACTATCACGGGCGCGTACACGAACTCCCCCAGTCCATACGGCGCGTTCGACATGGGGGGCAATGTTTGGGAATGGAACGAGGCGTTGTTGAACGCCAATTCGCGGGGGTTGCTGGGCGGTTCGTTCGTCAACACCTCGAACATCTTGCGGTCCTCGTATCGGACTTTCACTTATCCGATGATCGATGATGCCGGCTTCACAAGCATCGGGTTCCGCGTGGCAACCGTTGTCCCTGAGCCAAGTTCTGGAGTGCTGGCGATCGTGGCCTGTGGCGTCGTGTGGTGGTGGAGAAAGCGGTTCAGGTAGCCGTTGTCGACGGCCTCGCAATACTAACCCGACGCGCTAGCGAGGGTTCCCGATCGGGTCGCCCTCGCTCGCGCGTCGGGTTGGTGGACGCGAGCTACCGCGGTGCGCCGACAAGTGGCTATGACTTGCGCCGATTTCGTTTTCCGCCGGCCGGCGGAAGCGGCTCGATGGCGAAGATGTCCTCTGGCTCGACAAAGACGAAGGCATCGTCACCATCGACAAACGCGGCCGAGCGACCGCCGATCGCACATTCAAACGCTTCGTTGACGCGCAGTTCTCGTCCGCTGGCTAACCGCACGACAAACGGCTGAAAAGGCTGTCCACGGCGGGCATCACGCAGTAGTTGCAAATCCATCGACAGACCTCGAATTGTCAGCCAGGGTATTCGACCAGAACGAAGCTGGCCGCCGCATTGCGTCGGCGGCTGCCGGATCAAGGCTTGCGATTCTCCAGGCCCTTGATCAAGCCACTGACCATCTTTGCGATCGTTTCCAATTGTTCTCGCAGCGCTCCGTGCTTCGATTCGTCGAGCAGCCCGCGACGCCGGGCAATTTCGAGCAGAGGAACACATTCTTGCGTCGAGCCGCGGGCGATGGTGAAGAAGTTCTTGCGGTCTGGCTTGGTGAAGCGGCCGTTGCCTTCGGCGATGTTCGCCGCGATCGAAAGCGCCGCGCGGTTCAATTGGTCGGATAAGAAACCGTAGCCGCGTGAGAATGCTTCGGTCGCCTGGCAGATACGGTCGGCGAACAAGACCGCGCGCTGATAGACTTCCAGTTTTTCAAAGCTGAAAGCCATTTGGAATCAAAAGGAAAGAGAGGAGAAAGTAGTGAGTAGACCGAGGAGAGGCCAATCGATGTGCATGACCGCACGGCGTTGGCAAACTTCTTCTCGTTCTACTCTCTACTCTCTCCCCTCTCCTCTCTATTTTTCGGCCCTCGGCCGAAAAATGGCGGGGACAGGATTCGAACCCTCGCGCTATTTTACGGGAAAAACGGCGTGTCCGCCAACGGGA
>CAZUPX010000603.1:0-2573 GCA_964622155.1 uncultured Planctomycetaceae bacterium
GGGGTTATTTTGCGAGCCGTGCGGAGCTTTGCTCCGCACTTGGCGAGGTTGAAAAATGCCACGACGGCATTTTTCAACGGACTGATAGGCCACGATGCGGCCGTTGACCACCTCCGCCCCATGCACCAGCCCGTTCGTGTCCGACCCGGTCGAATAGCGGCCCCAGGGGTTGCGCACGTGGTGCGATTCCCAGGTTTGCAGCGAGCCTTCGGCCAGCGGCAGGTGCAGAATGTCGCCATCGACCACTTGCGAGAAGAACGACTGCCGGGCCTTCTGGGCGAATGTCCGCTGTTGTTCGTAGTCGCACTCCTTCGGATTGCCGCACCAGTCGTGCCAGAAAGCCTTTTGGTCGGCGTCAACAGCGGGGTCGCCACTGTTCACGTCGAGCGTGTAGTCGCCGATCCGCATGTTGGCGATGAGCCGATTGACGCCTTGCTCGACAAGCGGGTGATTTCGCACTGCGGCCCGTGCGCGTTCGACCATCAGGAAGTAGTTGCGTTCGGTGCGGTAGTGATAGTCGGCGTCGGTGCCCAGCGGGTCGACACCCTTGGGCACGGGATTCATGCGGTCGCTGGTGCCGGCCGTGTAGGTCGATGCAGCCTCGCGGTCCTGCCGCCGCTCGAAATACGCGGTGTCGAGTTCGACAATCCGGTCGATGAGCGATAGCGCCGAACCGTTGGTGTGTCCGTTCGCGTTGTGCGCGCTTGCGATCATCCGCACGAATACCCCCGGAAGGTCGAAAAGTCCGCATGCACCACGTCGGGGTTCGCCAAGCGCTGGGCCTCGGTCGGCGTGTCGTTCGCCGCGACGAAGGCCAGCGCCTGCTGCAATTGGTTCTCGATCGCCTGCATGGCAAACGCGATGTTCTGCTCGCCGCGTCCAGTCGATTGAGGAAAATCAAGTTTGCGGCGCAGCGCTGCCACGCGACGCTTCGCCTTGGAAACGTCGAGCGCGACGTCGTAGTCCGCCGTGGCAGCCAGCTCGGCTTCGATTCCTGCAATGGTCGAAAGGTCAGCCATATCGCCAATCCTAGCGACTAGCATGGTTCGGGTGTTTCGGGCGCTACGGGTTTGTGCCTGATGGATTCTCGATCTGCTCCAGCACAAATCGCACCGCATCGGTCGCATTGACGACGCGTCGACCGTTGCCAAGTGTGGCGCCTCGAACGTCCAGCCCTTGCGTAATGCGTCGCAGCGCCTTCGACTGCGCGGGCGTCAGTTTCACGTCGATGTGCAGAGGCCAGCTCGCCGACGGCACTTCGCAGATTGGGATTTCGACTAGGACCGTGTCCGGTCGCGGTCGTTCGCTTTTCTCTTTCGGCATGGCATTCCTTTCACCAACGGTTTCGTTCATACATTGCGACCGACGGAGTAGACGACTGTTGGGGCCCGGTCGGTTGCACAGCGGGCATTGTCGGCAGCGATGGACTATCCAAAACGCCAATCCCTCGCATCGAGCGAGCGACGATCGCCTGATAGGTCGCATCGAAATAGTGGTTTGGCTTCGGAGACTTCCACCAGCCGGTGCGGTTCCCCTTGAACCCGGGCACGAATCGCGTCTCCCAGGTTTCCGCGAGGATGTGTTTCGCGAAGGACAGGTGAGCCGTGCGGTTGGGCCGGCCGTCGATGCTCGGCGGATTGAAGACCCGCAGCGCGCCGGGCAGGAGCGACCCGTCATCGGCTTGGCCCGCCAAGAAGCCCTCGTGGACTTTTAGCTTCCAGTGGTCGGAGTTCATGATCACGATCGGCATGCCACCGGGGAAACTCACGTGCCAGTTGTCGCCGATGATCAGGCGAGCGGAGTCCTGTGGGCGGCGATAGGGCGACTCGCCCTTCGACGGCATGAAGGCGCCATAGCCAACCTGCGAGCAGAACACCTGCACGGGCTGCGTGTTCCAGCTCTCATGCTTCCAGCCGGTGTCGATCAGCGACAGATCAGCGAACAGTTCCTCACCACTAGACGAGACGAACGGCGATTGCTGCTGGGCCTCGTGCCAAGCGAACAAGCCTTCCAGGATCAGCACCTCGCAGTCCGAGGCCGGGCGATTCTCGGTCAGGAACTCGAAGAAATCGTAATAGATGATGCAGCCGGCCGCGTGCTCATCCCAGGCGATGACCACGTAGTGTAGGCCCAGCTTCTGCACGTCCGCGCCGACCGTAATGCAAACTGTGCCGTCCGGCACGACCCGTCGTTCCAGCCCGCTCAGGCAGTTGTTCTGGATGTGATAGGCAGTCAGGACCAGCTGCCGCGCGGCGCCTTCGTCCTCGAGTGGATCGTTGTCCAGCTCCGCGGCAACGGCCTCGGCGCCCAGGCGAGCGACCTCGTTGTAGTAATGCTGAAGCGCGGACGCCTCGACGTGTGACCCGTCGGGCAACACCGTGCCGTCGAAGCGATTCACGTTGGCCAGGATCGAGCCGGAATCCATGCGCTCGCGATGCTCGAGATAGAACTGGTGCGACTGCCGGCAATGCTCGTCTCGGCTGCGGCCCTCGGAGAACTCACGAAACTCCTTTTCCCGCAGCAGCACGTATTCGTCCCACAGTTCTTTTCGATCCGGCGGCTTGACCAGATAG
>CAZUPX010000604.1:0-15684 GCA_964622155.1 uncultured Planctomycetaceae bacterium
CACCCACCTTTAACCAACCAAGGAGTAGGTTTCAAGAACGACTGTAACTGAGGGGTGGTTACCACGAACCTCGGTCCCGCCGTGAGGCGGGCAGGCAGGCGCCTTGAAAAACCCTCCTTATAAAACTCGAACGCCTCGGCATCACCGGGAGTGAGCAGCCGCGCACAAATCCTTTCCCATAAGGCATAAAGGAAAGGGAAAGTTTCGCGCCCAGGCGCGCAGCGTCGTGCTGCGCGCTTGGGTTTTTTTGATACACGAGGAAAGAAGATTAGCCACCGAGGGCTCCGAGAACACCGAGACGCACGGAGGACGAGGGCGGATTCAAGGATTGGGTTCTTGTAACTCTCAGCGACCTCTGCGCTCTCTGCGTTTTAGGCGTTCTTAATTTTGAAACGCTGAGAGCGCAGAGGACGCAGAGACGGACGGAATTGGGCTGCGAAGAAACGCAAAAAAACAGATTGCTTCTCGGCGGCCTCGGAGTTCTCCCCTCGGCCTGAGCTCTGGACGAAGGCGGTGGCAAAAATGTCCCGTCGACGAATCAACTGCCGGAGGACCGCTGGACGAGCCGGCAGTGGAACCCCGCGTTTCGAGCACGAGCGGTCAATCGCTCAAAACCGGATTCGGGTCGCCCCGTCTGTCAGGCGCGCCGTGGCGGTTTGGGAGGAATTTTCCGGACCTGTTGCTCAAACGCCGCCGCGCGGCGAAAATCAGCTAGATTTGACCAGCCCATGTTTTCGCCGGCACGAATGATGATAACACCCGGCCTCTTCAACCGTCACGCGGCGCACGGCGCGCGCAAGTTTTGCGTCGCGCTCGGAAGTGCGGTGATCGTCGGCGTCGTTGGTTGCGGCAGGGCAGGGCGAGCGCCCGAGAGTCCTCCCGCTTCAATTCCATGGCAAGCCAACAAGCCTGTGGCCGTTGACGTTGTCTCGTCACTCAAGCCGGCGCCGATATCGCCGCAGTCGGACGATCTTGGCGCTGACCACGTCGCGCACCTGGAAAGACTGCTCAAGCGATCGCGCTTCGATGTCTTCGTCGATGCGGCGCTCAACGCTGCTGACGAGGCGCCGGGCAATGCCGCGGTCGAGCTGCTCAGGGTCGAAGCACTTCTGGCGGTCGGTCGCGCTCAGGATGCCGAGGCAGTTGCTCAGAGCGCGGTGCATCTTGCGCTGGATGCGGAAAACTATCAACTGGCGTCGCAGGCGCTAAAGCGTTGGACAATCGCTCGCTTCCGCACGAATGAACCGCTTGAAGGGCCGTGGTTCGACACGTTGGCGGCGAGATTCCCGCAGCACGATCCCACGATCACCATGCTTCGCTTCTGGTCCGACTCGCTCGGACAGCGGACACCCTATGGCGTCAGCGACACCGGCGGCGGCCCGCACGAGGTCGCGCCGGCGCCAAGGAGCTCCAACGCGGATTCCGCCCAGGTCAACGCGATCACGGCCCGCGTCAACGGCGTGATGCTCGACACGGTTTTCATCGACACGGGTGCGCAGCACGTGGTGATGACCCTCGAGGCGGCCGAGGCAGCCGGCGTGCGACCTGGTCTCAGCGGGTTGCGTTTGGTCGGATTTGCCAACCTGGCGGCGCGGCCGGGAATGATCGACACGCTCGATCTGGGCGGTATCGTTCTGCACTACGTGCCCGTGCTGATCGGCGATTCTGCGCCGTTGGCGGCGGCCGGCGGCCAGATGGCGCTGGGCACCGAACTGATGCACCATTTGCGATTCACGATCGACTACCCGGCGCACCGCGTGATCGCCGAGCCGGCCAAGGCTCGCCTCGATGCCGCCAGCGCCGACGCCTGGGAGATTCCGCTGTGGACGTTTTCGCAGGTTTGCCTGGCCCAAGGCCACCTTCCGTCGGGCGCCACGGCTCGCGTGCTTGTTGACACCGGCGACGGCAGCGGCACCTATGTGTCAAGTCGCTGGGCGCATCGCCATTTGCCGGGTTTTCCTCGCTCGCGCGGCCCCGTGGTCTTCAAGAACGCCTCTCGCAAACTGTCATTGGATAAAATGGACTTGGGCACAAGCAGCCTGGCCGATTGGCCGGTGGTGGACACGCTGCCGTCCGACTTGGAACGCGTTGACGCGGTCGATGTGCTGGTGGGGCGCGACCTGTTGGCATCGTATCGGGTCACGATCGACATGAACGCACGCGTTTTGCGATTGCGGCCGGCTGGGGCTTCGCCCGGCGCGGATGAGAATTGAGATGACTTGCAGTCGACTGCATAGACACGTCGCGGCCCTATTGATGTTGTTGGTCGCGGCACCGCTCGTGCCCTCGGCCGCCCTGGCGAAAGATCAGAATCTCGCCACCCAGCGCAATCGCATGGTCGACGACGAGATCGTGGCCGCGGGCGTCAAAGACCCGCGCGTGATCCAGTCGATGCGCGACACGCCCAGACACGAGTTCATGCCGCAGGCACAACGGCCCAATGCCTACTACGACATGGGTCTGCCGATAGGCGACGGCCAGACCATCTCTCCGCCATTCATCGTGGCCTACATGACCGAGCAGTTGTCTCCTCAAACGACCGACAGCGTGCTCGAAATCGGCACGGGCAGCGGATATCAGGCTGCCATTCTAAGTCCTCTGGTCAAGGATGTGTACACGATCGAAATCGTGAAGCCGTTGGGAGAGCGCGCCGCGCGGACGCTCAAGCGGCTCAAGTACACGAATGTCCATACCAAGATCGGCGACGGTTACCAGGGCTGGGAAGAGCACGCGCCGTTCGACAAGATCATCGTCACGTGCTCGCCCGAGCAAGTGCCGGCCCGGCTCGTCGAACAACTGCGCGAAGGGGGCCGCATGCTGGTGCCGGTGGGAGAGCGCTTTCAACAAACGCTATATCTGTTCGAGAAAAAGGACGGCAAGCTATCGAGTGCCTCCTTGCTGCCAGTTCTGTTCGTGCCGATGACCGGTGCGGCCGAGACCGGCAGACTCGTGCAGCCCGATCCGGCCCATCCGGCCATCATCAATGGTGGATTTGAGGAATTGGCCCGCGCCAGTGGCACCGCCGGCGACGAATCTGGCGCCGGTAATCCTGGCGCCGACGCGGAACGTTCGACGCCCGATGGTTGGTATTATCAGCGCCAGTTGCGACTGGCCGACGCCAAGGATGCACCCCAGGGGGAGCATTATGTGACGTTCAACAACTCCCAGCCCGGACGCGGCGCCAACGCAATGCAGGGCCTGGGCATCGACGGGCGAAAAGTGAGTCGCTTGAACGTCTCGCTGTGGGTGAAGGCAAAGGACGTGCAGCCGGGTCCGAGTCCCGAGCAAGTGCCTGTGCTGGCCATCACGTTTTACGACGACAACCGCGTGCAAGCCGGTTACGTCTGGGTCGGACCATGGCGAGATTCCTTCGAGTGGCAAAAGGTCAGCGACACGCTACGAGTACCCTCCAAGGCCCGCGAAGCCATCGTGCGCATCGGCATGTTCGGCGCGACCGGCGAGATTTCGTTCGACGACATTCAGATCAAGGCGGCCGAGTAGGGCAGGTTACTCACAGCACTCAGCCGCCCGCTGCCGCACGTCGGCTCGTCGCGCAGCGTCCATCGCTCAGGACTCACGAGAAGAAATCCGAAAGCGGGCTTCCGCCTGTAGTATCGTCAGCAGATTGTTGGCCTCAATGTAGGCTTCGTACTCGGCTCGTTCGCTGGCCGACAATTCACCTTCGTTTATTCGGCGAAGCAAAACGGCTCGGCGGCCACTTCGTATCCCGGCCGCAAGCCGATATTGAGCACCAGGCCAATCGCCAGGCAATTGGCAAGTAAGCTTGATCCGCCGTAGCTCACAAACGGCAGTGCCAGGCCCGTGATCGGCAGCAGGCCGACGAGCATGCCCATGTTGATGAGCACCTGTGTCGCCAGGAGCGACGCGATGCCAATCGCCACCAGTCGTCCGAACGGTTCGCGCGTCACCTGGGCCACGGCAAATGAACGCCACACCAACAGCACGAACAGGCCCAGCAAAACGGCCCACGCAAGCAGACCAAACCGTTCACCGAGCACCGCCGCGATCGAGTCGGTGTGGGGTTCGGGAACGTAGTACACGCTCCTGTCGGCCGTCACCTCGCTGGTCATCGCGCTGCCACTCCAGCCACCCAGTGCCAGCATCTGCTTGGCCTGGTGCAACTGATACGAATCGTCAGTTGGTCGCTGTCCCGCAGACGTCTGCTGCGCAAGGGCCGTGATGCGAGACTTTTGCTCGCGGCTCATCTGACCCCATAGCAGCGGCAAAACGGCCACGGCCACAAGCGTCAAGAATGCCAGATGCTGCCGCCGCGCGCCGGCCGCATACAACATCACAAACAGCACCGGCAAAAACACCAGCGCGGTCCCCAGGTCGGGTTCCTTGAGCACCAACAACAGCGGAACCATGACCATCACAAGGGGCATCAACAAACCCCACAAGCGACGGTAGCTCTCGCGATACATCAGGTAGCGCGCCAGCGCCAAGACAAATGCCAACTTCGCCAATTCCGAAGGCTGCAAGCCGACGGGCCCAAATCGAATCCAGCGCTGAGCGCCGTTGACCGGCGGAAACCAATACACGGCCACCAGCAAAACGAGCGAAACCGACAACGCCGCGTAGCAGTATCGTGTGAGAATCCGATAACTCGGCACGGCCGCCACGAACATTGCCGCCACTGAGACGAGCGACCAAATCAATTGCCTCTCAAGATATCGGCGCGGAGTTCCACTGAGCTGTTCGCTGCGGGCGATTCCCAGCCAGCCCAATAGCACCAGCCCCAGCACAACCGCCACGATCGACCAGGGCAATCGGCGAACCCACACCGAACGTTGCACGTGCGCAGCCTCCTTGCAGATGGTGCGGATTATAGGGTCTTGGCCGGCAGACTCGGAGGTGTCGTGCTACGCGCGACCACTTGCCCGCTGCCGGTTCGGAAACCCCCGACTTGCGGCCGGCCCGATTGACGTAAATCGAACACCGTCAAGGATTTGCCATAAGCCCCATTTTAGCCAATTGGTACAACGCTCAGGATCGAAAAAAACTACGCATCTTGCTTGTATTCCATGCTAGTATTGGTATGTTTTAAAGGCTTGGGCCGCGTGATCGTCCCAAAGGGCGGGGTAAGGCCAGCCTGATAACCCAATACTTGAAGGGGAGCAAACGGACATGTTGCGAAAGACTTTCATGGGGCTCGTGGCTGTGTTGGTCGTGAGCGTGCTTGCGGCACAAACCGCCAACGCGGGCTGGTGGCACCGTCATTATGGGAGCTTCGGTTCCAGTGGTGGTAGTTGGGGTAGCTGTGGTTCCAGCGGCGGTAGCTGGGGCAGTTGCGGCTCGAGTGGTGGTAGCTGGGGTAGCCGTGGTTCCAGCGGCGGTAGCTGGGGCAGTTGCGGTTCGAGTGGTGGTAGCTGGGGTAGCTGTGGTTCAAGTGGTGGTAGCTGGGGTCATCATCATGGTGGCCAGCCGGCCGCTCCTCAGCAGCCGGCCACTCCTGGCAATCCGCCAGCCGCCGACGCTCCGGCACCGGCTCCTGCACCAGCACCAGGCTCGTCGACATATCACCCCACCTATGGCCCAATGCGAAATAGCGCCATGTTGTCGGTGAAGGTCCCGACCGATGCGAAAGTGTTTGTCAACGACCGGCCGACCACGAGTGCTGGTACCGACCGCGAGTTCATCTCTCGCGACCTCGAAGCCGGAGCTCGCTACAACTACGAAGTACGGGCTGAGTTTGACCGCGACGGTAAGACCGTCACCGAAACGAAGACCCTGCAGTTGACGGCCGGCCAGACCGCTGGTTTGGACTTCACCGCCGGCACGCCCAGCGTGCAAACGGCGGCGGTTGCCGAGGCGAAGACAACGTTGATCGTTCACGTGCCGGATGATGCCAAGCTGTATTTGGCGGGACATGAGACGCGCAGCACCGGTCCGGTGCGCGAGTTTTCCACCGGCCGCCTGCCGTCGGGTGCCGAATGGAACACCTATGCCATTCGTGCCGTGATCGAGCGGGACGGCCAGCAGCAGGTCCGCGAGGAAAACGTCACGCTGAAGGCCGGCGAGTCGCGGGAAGTGACCATCAGTTTTGATGCCTTGGCCAACGAACGGGTTGCTGAAACGGCTGCCCGCTAGTTCGACGCAAGAATTCGCTTGTTAGCTAAAGCCTTCCCATCGACTCAAGCTCGGTGGGAAGGCTTTTTTTGTAGACCCCGGGTATAACGGTTTTGCGGAGCAGGGCAGGCGCGAAAGTGTGCTGGGGCGCACGGCGGCGGTGTGCTGTCGGGGGCGTAGCGTTGGCGCAGTGTGCGATGCCAAATGTTTCGCGCTGGCGTGTAAAACGCCGATATCGGAGGATGTCATGCCAATGGTGCCACTTCATTCCGATGCTCCGCAGCCGCCCGGCCGTGCCGTTCGCGCGATCGTCAGCGTGCTCGTGATGGTGCACGTGGCGGCGGTATTTCTTGGGCCATTTGCCACGCCACCACAGACGTCGGAACTGGCGATGCGGTGGGGCCGCGCTTGGCAGCCCTACCTGGACTTTCTATCGCTTTCCAACGGCTATCGTTTTTTCGCCCCGGAGCCCGGACCCAGCCACCTGGTGCGGTATGAGCTCACGATGGACGACGGAAGCCGACAGGAAGGGGTGTTTCCCGATCGCGCTGCTCACAAGCCGCGCCTGTTGTACCATCGCTATTTCATGCTGAGCGAGTTTCTCAATACGCTGGGCGCGCCCGGTCTGCGCGACCGCGGCGAAGCCTACGCCAAAAGCTACGCCGAACACCTGGCAAAAGAGTACCATGCCAAAACTGTGAAATTGTTCCTGCGGCGGCACTATGTTCCGCGCATGAACGAAGTGCAACAGGGCATGCGACTCACGAACAAGGCCCTCTACGAAGAGCAACCTCTGGGCGTTTTTGAGAGAGACAAGACGTGAGGCGACTTGTCGACTACCTGCGGAGTTGGGCAACCGACGTCCTGGCGGCGTGGAATCGGTTTTGGTTCCAGCCGGCCGACCCGGCCACGCTAGGTGCCATCCGCATCTGCACCGGTGTCATGCTCGTTTACACGCACCTGGTGTGGAGCCTGGCACTGGTCGAGTTCTTTGGCCCTGAGGGATGGCTTTCGCCGCGGGCGGTTTCGCTGCTGCATCAAGATACGTACGCGTGGAGTTACTTCTGGTGGTTTGAGTCACCCGCGTCGTTGTGGACGGTGCACATCATCGCTCTGGTCATATTCCTTCTGTTCACCGTCGGATTGTTCACACGCGTCACCTCCATCCTGTCGCTCGTGGCAACTCTAGCCTATATCGGCCGGGTGCCAGGAGCGTTGTTCGGTTTGGCTCAGATCAACGTCATATTGACGACCTATCTGGCTGTCGGTCCATCGGGCAGCGCGTTCTCGGTCGACCGCCTGCTTGCCAGCCGGCGCGCGGGCAATCCGTTGCCGATCGCGTCGAGTTGGACCGCCAACCTGGCCATCCGCTTGATTCAACTCCACATGTGCATCATTTATTTCTTCGCTGGAACCGCCAAGTTGACCGGAGCGGCATGGTGGGACGGAACCGCCATGTGGATGGCCTTGGGCAACATGGAATACCAGTCGACCGACATGACGTGGCTGGCCGACTGGCCGAACTTGATCAACGTCATGACGCACGTCACCGTGTTCTGGGAGCTGACTTACTGGGCGCTAGTCTGGCCGAGACTGACTCGACCTGTTGTGATCCTATTGGCCATCCCTCTGCACATGGGAATCGCGATTTGCCTGGGCATGACCACATTCGGGCTGATCATGCTGGTGGGCAACATGGCGTTCATTCCGCCGTCGTTGTTGCGCGGTTGGTCGTCCTCGAATGCAATGCAACAGAGCAGGGCAGGGGGGATAGCGGGCCAGCAGCCCAATCGCGGCCAGGCCAAGCCATCGGGCTCGAAGTCGGCGATCAAGCGAGAACATTCGGCTCAGAACCCACGCTAGCGCGGACTCGTTCGGGCGCGAACAAATCTCTCGATAACTGCCGCAGCGGCGAACTTCGCGTTGCGTTGAATTGTCAGCCGTTGTGCGTATACTGATTCACTGGCCGCGCAAGATCCAAGGGTGGGTCGGCGGGCCTGTTTTTTATGCTGGAGAACCGGCGTGTTTGACTCTGTGGCGGTTGTGGGCGCAACGGGCGCGGTGGGTTCGATCATTTGCGAGATGCTGGCCTCGGGCCGGCTTCCGTTCAAACACATCAAGTTCCTGGCCTCGGCTCGCTCGGCTGGCAGGACGATTCGCTTCGGCGGCCAGGACCAGCGGGTCGAGCTGCTCGAGCCAGCGGCGTTTGACGGCGTCGAGCTGGCCATTGGCAGCACGCCTGACGAGGTGGCACGCGACTTTGCACCTTGGGCCGTCGAGCGGGGATGCGTAGTCGTCGACGAGAGCGCGTATTGGAGAATGGACCCCAAGGTGCCGCTGGTCGTGCCTGAGGTAAACCCCGACGCCGTCGATCGTCACCAGGGCATCATTGCCAGCCCGAATTGCTCGACGACGCAGATGGTCGTGGCCATGAAGCCGCTGCACGACGCGGCCCGCATCCGACGCGTGGTGGTGAGCACGTATCAGGCCACGAGCGGCATGGGTCTGGCCGGCAGCAACGAGCTGGGAGAAGCCACTCGCGCGGCGGTCGCGGGCGAACCGTTTTCGCCGCGGGCTTTTGCCCATCCGATCGCGTTCAACTTGATTCCGCAGATCGGCTCACACAAAGAGCGCGGTTATACGTCTGAAGAAATGAAGATGGTTTACGAGACGCGGAAGATCATGGGAGACGAATCGATTCAGATCTGCCCGACCTGCGTGCGCGTGCCGGTGAGCAATTGCCATAGTGAAAGTATTCTGATCGAGACAGAAAAGAAGCTGACCGTCGACCAGGCCCGCAAACTCCTGGCAGCGTTTCCGGGAATCGTGGTTGTCGACGACTTGTCGCAGAAGAGCTATCCCATGCCCAACAGTTGCGACGGCCGCGACGAAGTGTTCGTGGGTCGCATTCGCGAGGATCTTTCGAGTCCCAACGGACTGGCTTTCTGGTGCGTGAGCGATAATCTGCGCAAAGGCGCTGCGACCAATGCCGTGCAGATCGCCGAACTGTTGGCGCGCAAGGGCCGCAAGACGCAGAGCAGGGGAGCGGCCGTCGCCAGCGGCTAGGACAATTCGTGTCCGGTGAGACTCGCCTCCACACTACCTCATGCGGACGTTCAAACTTACGCTGGCCTACGACGGCACGAATTACGCCGGCTGGCAAACCCAGGACGGACCGGTGACGTTGCAGGTGACGCTGGAAGCGGCGCTCGAGAGAATCACCGGCGCGCCGATTCGTGTGACTGCCAGCGGCCGGACCGATGCAGGTGTTCATGCCCTGGGGCAGGTCGTGAGCTTCCGCAGCGCCACGCATCTGGAGCCCGACGTGCTGCAAAAGGCACTCAACGCCGAATTGCCGCATGACATGGCCGTCTTGGCCCTGGCTGAAGTGTCGCCCGATTTTAACGCCAACTCCAGCGCCCTGCGCAAACGTTACCGCTACCTGATCAACGATTCCACGGTCCGCGACGTGTTCGCGCGGCGTTACGTCTGGCAATACCGTTCGCGCCTCGACGAGGCGGCGATGCATCGCGCGGCCCAGGCGCTGGTGGGCACCCACGACTTCAGCAGCTTTGAGACCGGCGGATCGCCGCGGGAAACCAGCGTCCGGACGATTTTCGAGCTTTCGGTCGTGCGAGGGCAGGGGGGGACTGCCGGCACGATGACGATCGAAGTCGAAGCGGACGGTTTTCTCTATAACATGGTCCGCGCGATCGTAGGTACGCTGATAGAAGTGGGGCGCGGCGCGGAAACGGAGTCGTGGCCGGCACAAGTGCTGGCCGACTGTAGCCGCGATGCCGCCGGACAAACGGCCCCGGCACAGGGATTGTTTCTGGTGTGCGTGAACTATTGACACCAGCCCGAAGCGCAAGCGAGGGACCAGAACGGTTGGACCCTCGCTTGCGCTTCGGGCTGGCGTCGAGAGATCGAGATCGAGTACCGCATGCGGATCGCACATCTCATCACACGACTCATCCTGGGCGGCGCCCAGGAGAACACGGTGTTGACGTGCGAAGACCTGTTGCGAATTCACGGCGACAAGGTGCTGCTGATCACCGGCCCCCCGCTGGGCCCCGAGGGGAGCCTGATGGATCGTGTCGAGCGTAACGGCGTCCCGGTGGAAGTATTGCCGGCGCTCGTGCGCGAGATTCGACCGCTGGAGGATTGGCGGAGCTACGCTCAAATCAAGCGGGCTATCAAAACGTTTCGGCCCGACGTGGTTCATACGCACAGTGGCAAGGCCGGATTTCTGGGGCGTATCGCGGCCGATGCTTTGCGCGTACCGGCAATCGTGCATACGGTCCACGGCGCGCCATTTCATCCGTATCAAGGCAGGGGGGCGCGCGCCGCTTTTCGCGCGTGCGAGCGCCATGCGGCGCGCCGCTGTCATGCGCTTGTCAGCGTGGCGGATGCGATGACCGACCTGATGGTTGGCGCCGGCGTCGCCCCGCGCGGGAAATTCACGACCGTCTACAGCGGCATGGAAGTCGAGCCGTTCTTGCAAGCCGGCGAGCAGCGCGCAGCGGTTCGCCGCCAACTCGGCTACACCGACCAGCACGTCGTGGTCGGCAAGGTGGCGCGTTTGTTTCACCTGAAGGGGCACGAATATGTCGTGCGCGCAGCGACGACGGCCCTTGCGCGACAGCCGAATCTCCGTTTCCTTTTCGTGGGCGATGGAGTCCTAGGTGATCAGATTCGTCACCAGATTCGATGGTTGGGCCTCGAGTCGTATTTTCACTTTACCGGACTCGTCCCGCCCGAGCGTGTGCCGGAGCTAATCGGAGCCATGGACATCGTCGTTCACGCCAGCTTGCGCGAGGGACTGGCGCGAGTGCTGCCGCAAGCGCTCATTGCCGGCAAACCGGTTGTGAGCTACGACATCGACGGCGCGCGCGAGGTTGTGATTCCGAACGTGACGGGCGTTCTGCTGCCCCCCCAGAGCATTGATGAACTGGCCTATGCGATCTGTAGTTTGGCCGCGGACCCGCAATTGCGAGAAAGGCTTGGCGCCGAAGGGCGGCGCCGCTTCACCGACCAGTTTCGGCACGAACACATGACGAGCCAACTGCGGGCCTTGTACGTGCGGTTGTTGAGCGCCAAGCATGGCGCATCTGACGGCTAGATTGGCCAAATGGTTCTCGCCTCAGCCGAAGCGGCCAGGTTTTTTGCATGCCGCACGAGCTCAGGCGGCGTGCAAGTCGCGTCCCAGTTGGCTTCAAATGGGGCCGCACTCTGATAAAATGACAGGAGGAACGGATGATTGCCAGGCATCGGCCGGCGGCCGACTCTTCTCAGTGCACCGAATGGGTTAGCGCACGTGTCTCCTCAAAATCGCGTCGGCCCGTACCGGTTGTTGAATATGATTCGCGCGGGCAAGACGTGCGAAGTCTGGGAAGTGATCAACGACCTCAATGGCGAGCGGCGGGCCGTCAAGTTGTTGGCAGGCGAGGCAGTCGCGGATCGCCAGGAAATCGCCTTCTTGAAACACGAGTACGAGGTTGGCCGCGGGCTCGACCATCCGCACGTCATTAGGATTTACGATTTCGCCGCCACTCGAGAGTTCGTGTACCTTTCGATGGACGTGTTCGCCGTGCCCAACCTCAAACAATGGATCCAGCAAGGGGTTGAGGCCTTTGCTCCTCTGGCCGGCGAAGTGATACGCCAGGCCGGCGAGGGCCTGGCATATTTCCATTCGCTGGGCTGGATCCATCGCGACATCAAGCCGGATAATTTTTTGATGAGCGCCGCCGGAGACGTGAAATTGATCGACTTTGCGCTGGCCGTTCGCCGCAAAAGGGGACTGGCGCGACTCTTCTCGGGCAAGGCGAAAGTGCAGGGTACCCGCAGCTATATGTCGCCCGAACAGATTCGCGCGCTGCCGCTGGACCAGCGGGCTGATGTTTACAGCTTCGGCTGCATGGTTTACGAATTGTTGGGTGGAAAGCCTCCCTACACGGGCAACAGTACGAACGATTTGCTCAACAAGCACCTGCATGCGCCGATCCCGCCGCTTCAGGCGGCCAACCGGAACGTGAGCGATGATTTCGCGGAACTGGTGCGTGCGGCCTTGGCCAAGGACCCCGATCATCGACCCGATACGATGGCTGATTTTTTGCGAGACTTGCGCTCGATGAAAGTATTCAAAATCCCTCCAGCGACCGTTCGCTAACCAACATTACCATCGACAGGCTGGCCGGCGATCCGATGAAACTGTGGTATTGCGACATGGAGCCCGCTAAGGTCGGTTGGAAATCATTCGTTCAACGCAACAGCGTGCTGGCGCCAGCAGCACTGTCAATTTTCTGGGCAGCCGACTCTCAGGTACACTGACCGACTATGGCAATCACCAACTATCGACTGGCGTTCGAGCGGCCGATCTACGAACTCGAAGGGCGGATCGCGAAGCTCGAAACGGCCGACGACCAAAGCCTGGCGGTCAAAGAGGACATCCGCCAGCTCAAGCGCGAGCTGGCCGAAGCCAAAAAGCGCATCTACAGCGGCCTCTCGCCCTGGGAGACCGTGCAAGTCGCGCGGCATTCCGACCGTCCGATGACCAGCGACTACCTCGACCTGGTGTTCGACGAGTTCGTCGAGCTGCACGGCGACAAGTTTTTTGGCGACGATCGTGCGTTGCGCTCCGGCTTCGCCAAATTGGATCAATACAAAGTGATGGTCATCGGCCATCAAAAGGGTAAGACTACCAAAGAGCGTATTGCCTGTTCTCACGGTTGTGCGCATCCGGAGGGTTATCGCAAGGCGCTGGCAAAGATGAAACTGGCGGCCAAGTATTCGCTGCCCGTGATTTGTTTGATCGACACGCCGGGCGCTTACCCGGGCATCGGTGCCGAGGAGCGCGGCCAGGCGCAGGTCATCGCGCAAAACATGTTCGCCATGTCGCGGCTGCCGACGCCGGTTGTGTGCGTGGTGATCGGAGAGGGGGGGTCGGGCGGCGCGCTGGGCATCGGCGTTGGCGACAAGGTTGCCATGCTCGAGCACGCTTACTACTCGGTCATCAGCCCCGAGGGCTGCGCGGGCATCTTGTGGAAGAGCCACACCTTCGCCGAACAAGCGGCCTCGGCCTTGAAGATGACTTCCAAGCATCTGTTGGGGCTGGGAGTCGTTGACGACGTGATCGAAGAACCCTTGGGCGGCGCCCATCGCGACCACCATCAGATGGCCGCGCGGATGAAGATGTACTTGCTCAAGTGCCTGCGCGAACTGGTCGGTACGCCGGTTGATCAGCTTCTTGAAAAGCGCTACGACAAGTTCCGTCGCATGGGCGTGTTCTTCGACATGGCGACGGCTGGTGGCGATGCGGGCCACGAAGAGCAATCGCCGACATCAGCCGACTAATTTTGCGAAGGCTTGCGCTGCCGGAGTGGCCCGGTGTAGATCTTGCAGGCCGGAAACTTTCTCTTGAGTTCGGCAATGCCGTCATCAGTCATTTCCGTTCCCACCAATGAGAGGTAGGTGAGCTTCGACAAACCTGCCAGATGGACGATACCCGCGTCGGTCACGTTACTCGCGTTAAGTTCCAGACTCGTAAGATTCCTGAGACTCGCAAGGTGGACCAGCCCGGCATCTGTGATTGCCGCCTCTTTTGGCGCGTTCAGGGTGTTGTTAATGATAAGGACTTGCAATTGAGTGAGGTGGCAAAGGTTGTCCAGCGTTTCATCGGTGGCCTTGGAGTGCGACAGCGCGATCATTGTCAGGTTCGACAGGTCGCGCACATGGACGAACCCTGGTCCGCGGACGTTGGCCTTAAACAGACGCAGTTCGCGAAGCTCTGGCAGATCGCGTAGAACCGCCAAATGATCATCGCGGATGTCCGGCCGAACAAAGACCACTAAGTTCGCCGTCGCGAAATAATCGATCCCCAGACGCTCGCGCAGCCAAGTTGGGCCGGGCAGCGGCCACGGGCGCGGTCGGTGGAAGTTATAGTCGTATCGCACCTCGCCGCCGAGCTGCTCGATTCGCGCAATCGCACGGCGCTGCCGGTTGGCGCTGTTGACGTACGTTGCCAGTACAACGGCGAATCCGGCGATCAGAATCAGCAGAGTTCGGATCGTAAACCGGAAGGCTCTACGCTGCGTCGGGACGACGGACATGACCCGGGAGTCCAAGAGGCCGCTTGGAACGCGTCTGGGGTCATTGTAGCGGCTCGCTCCCGTGCCACTCCCCAACGTCCGATAATGTTTCTTATGTTCGGTTCGGGGGTCGAGATTCGCGGGAAATACCACCGTCGCCGCGTCGCGCAGGCCCAGTATCACAACCCGAAGCGTGAGCGAGGCTAGCGCCGGACGTGCGCAGATCCTCGCTCACGCTTCGGGTTGCGGTTGCTGGCTTTCCATTCCCCTGCTACGCCGACGTGTTGTCACGCGGCGCCGGCGCGGGAGCGGTCGGTCGGGTTGTCGGATCGAGCTCATGTTCCAGCTTGTCCAGGTAGGGGTCCAAGACCTCGTGCAACTCCTTGGGCATCACCTTGTCGGCCCGGTTCAAGAGCACCGCGATGTAATAACCGGACCTCGAATGCAGGACGGCCGTGCGGGCCTGAGTCGACAGTGTCACGGCAAAGAAGGTGATTGCCACACACAGCAAAACCCCTTTGCCCGCTCCGAACAAGGCTCCCATTTGGCGGTCGAACTCCTTGAGCCGCAGGCGATCCATGAAGCCGGAGATCACGCGAAACACGAGCCAGATCGTCAGCGACGTGCCCAGGTAGAGCACGAACATGGCGATGAAGCGGTTGAGCGGCGCCTGCTGGCCAAAATGGTGGGCCAGCGGAGCGCTGAACCGCAATGCCACCAGATAGCTGGCCACCAGGCTGGCCGACGAAGCGATCTGCCAGGCCATGCCCTTCCAGGCGCCAAACACAGTCGCCGCGGCCAATACGACCAGCATGCAGATGTCGTAGGTTTCCATCGGAAACATTCCAAAACGCTCCGCGACGAACGGTCAGCCCGAGGGCTCCGTGAAAAACTGCGGGAGTATAGCCCAGGTTGCCACAGCCGCGAAGAGCAGCCGTGATAGCACGCGTGGCAGCCGGGACCAAAGTGGGCTTGGCGGCGGGAAACGCGGCGCGATACAGTCCCGCCCCCCTATACTCTTTTCGCCATCATTAGCGGAGTTCTTGGCATGGCTGGATTCAAAACGCACATTGCCACCAGCAGCGTACTCGGAGTGGCTTACGGCGCAGGAGCCGCCGCGATGTACGACGTGCCTCTGCCGGCGTGTGCTCTGGCTGGCGGCTTGTGCAGCGTCTCAGGCATGCTTCCTGATCTCGATAGCGACTCGGGCGCGCCGTTGCGCGAAAGCGTGTCGTTCGCCGCCGCGGTCGTGCCCATGCTGATGCTCGATCGCTTCCAGCAGATGGGGCTCACGAGCGAGTCGATGGTGCTGGCCGCCGGGGGAATCTATCTGGCGATCCGCTTTGGCATCGGCAAGTGGTTTTGCCGATGGACCGTTCACCGCGGCATGTTTCACAGCATTCCGGCGATGCTGCTGGTCGGCGAGTTGACGTATCTGGTGTGCAAGCACGAGAACCCTTGGATTCAGGTCTTCAACGCCGGGGCCGTGATGCTCGGGTTTGCATCG
>CAZUPX010000605.1:0-2773 GCA_964622155.1 uncultured Planctomycetaceae bacterium
CTGCTGGAGAATCGCCACCGTGCGGGCCACGCGCTCGTGGGCCATGCGCTTCTGTCGTTCGCAGAAAAACTCCTCGCCCGATTCAGCGGTGAACAGGGTCTCTGCGATCATTTCCAGCACCTTGGCCCGATACCACAACGGCTTTGGGACTTGCAGGTTGTCTGTAACGAAGGCGAACACTCTCGGTTGGACGGACCTCGAACGTTGCTTTGAGCCCTGGTACCGAGTATGATCTCCGCGCGTTGGAGTGTAGTCTTGTGCGGTATTCTGACATCGATGTTGATTGACTTCCATGGATCGCCTGCACGGTGAACAAGCGGTCTGTGCCTACACTTTTGACTACACTTATGAGGCTGTTTTTGGGAGGATTTCACAGGATCTGCTGTGTTGGGGCCCTTGCGTAAGTGCCTAAAAACATGGCTCTTAGAGGGTTACGACGTTTTTCCGGAGTTTCTCGACACGCAGTCCCGGCGCGCCGGGAACAGGTTCAAGTCCTGTATCGCCCAATCGACAAGTCCTAGCTACCGAAGGACTTACGAACGATCATCCTCACGTTAGCAACATCCAAGAACTTGGCACTACACTCAGGGCTACACTTTTTAGAAGACACGCCATGCCACAAGCTCGACCGTCACGCGATCCGATTTCGTTCCACAAACCCCGATCATGGGTTGTGGGACGAACGGTGGAAATGCTTACAATAAGAGACCGTGTGGAGCATGAGTTGCGGGCCTTGCGAAATGCATGGTACTCGTGCATCGCTTCGCCTTCCTGTGCTATGAGGTCATCGAGATGTCAATCGATGCGGCCTGCGCGGAGTTTGTCGAGCTTGTGCAGCATGCGCGAGGGGAACTGGACCGCAATAGCGCGGCCAAACTGGACGAACACCTGACGGACTGCCGATCCTGCCTTGACCTCTACATCGAAAAGGTCAAGCCGCCGCTCGCTCCTGATATCCCTTTCTGTCATGTAGTCCGAGAGATCGGCCGCGGCCGCTTCGGAGTCGTGTATAAGGCGTGGTGGTTGGGGGACAAGCCTCGGCGCGTAGCGCTCAAAGTCCTCGGCTGCGCCGGCGACATGGAGAGGAGCCGCTTCGTCCGCGAAATCGCCGTGCTCTCCAAGATCGAGTCCCCCTGGATCGTAAAGTGCCACGATTCGGGCACCGTCGGCAACAGCACATACTTCATGATGGATTATGTCGAAGGAGTTCACCTCGACGAGTACGTGAACTCCGTCGCGTCGGACCTGGACGCGAAGCTGAGCGTGTTCGAGCGGGTTTGCCGCGCCGTGGCCGATGCGCATGCGGCGGGCGTGGTTCATCGCGATCTGAAGCCACGGAACATCGTGGTGGACGACGAGGGTCAACCGCACATCCTGGACTTTGGCATCTGCTCGCTCGTGCCCGCGGACTGGGGTAGCTCGAGCCGTGGCACGATCACCCAAACCGGCGACGTCATCGGCACGCTGAGATACATGTCGCCCGAGCAAGCATGGGGCGGTGTGGCCGGCGCCGTGGGCGAACGAAGCGACATCTGGTCATTGGGCGTGATGCTCTACGAAATCGTGACGAACGGCGGATATCCTTATGCGTTGCGCGATACGCCGGACAAACCTCCGCACGAAGCACTCCTGGAACGGATTCGCAAGGAGTTGCCGCGGCGTCCGCGTTTAAGCTCCATCCCGCGGGGCAGGGACCTCGAAATCCTCTTGGAGCGTTGCCTGGCGTGGGAGCCGGCTTGTCGGATCGAGTCCGCAGCAATCCTCGCCGAGGATATTGAGCAATACCGTGCCGGTCGCGCCATCACGACCAAGCCCTTCGGCTTGAGGTATCGCACGAAACGGCTCGCGGTCGGGGCGGCCGTTCGTTCCCGGTGGTTGTTCTCCGCGGGGTTCATGGCGGCCGTGGGAATCACGTTGTCGCTTGCGGCGATGTTGTTCAATGTCGGATGGCTGGTCAGCGGGCGCAGCTACCAAGGTGCGAACGGCTCCAGGGGCGCGTTCGATTCCGCGGCTTCAGCACGCGATTCGATTCTGGTCGTGGGCGTGTTCGATGACACCGCCGACGCGATCGTACGTTTCGCGTCCGAGAAACAAATCCAGGGCGTTACGGAGGATGTGACAAGCTGGCGATCCGTGCATGGTCATCTGATGGAGCGTCTGGCTTCGGTCCGCCCGCGGGCGCTGGTTTGGGATTACTACTTCCGCACACCTCAGCCGGGCGATGCGCAACTTGTCGCCGGCGCGAAAAGACTTGAAGACGCAAAAGTGCCGGTTGTGTTCGCAGCTCTGACGTACCGGGACGACGGGACACCCGATCTGAGTTCAAACCTCGCCGAATCTCTTTCCGATCGGCTTCGCCACGGCGCCATCGCCGCCCGAGAAATGGTTGATCGTCCGGGCGAATTCATCATCGCCATTCAGCGGCCCAACGCCGTCGTGGTGCCGAGTCTGGCGCTGGCCACGCTGGTTGCCGTTCTTCATCCCGATGCACGACTCAATCCGGCCTGGACCCCCAACAACACGGCGATCGAACTGCTCTATGAGATCAAGCCGGGAACGTACCTGCGGGAGCGCGATCTGCTCCAACTGACGAGGGTTTTCACGGCCAGTCGTGACGAATACGGAGTGCGGTCCGGCGACGTTATGGGATCGCTCGCGTTTGCACTGGACCGGCCCGAGGGATGGGAGCAGCGCACCGTGCCGTATCAGACGATGCTTGCGTGTTCGGATGAGGAGTTGTTCGCCCGTACGGCGAACAAGTTGGTAATCGTCG
>CAZUPX010000606.1:0-3640 GCA_964622155.1 uncultured Planctomycetaceae bacterium
TGTGGATCAGGATTTGCTCGTCGGTCTTGGCAGCCAGGTCCAGGTGCTCGCAGAAGATCGTGGATTCATTCTTGGTGTTCTTGTTCAGCCCGATCTCGCCGATGCCCAATACGCCGGGCCGATCGAGAAACTCAGGGATCATGGCGATCACTTGCCGCGCCAGGCTGACGTTCTCGGCTTCCTTGGCGTTGATGCACAGCCAAGTGAAGTGTTGCACGCGGTACCAGCCGGCGCGCTTGGGCTCGAACTCGGTAAGCTGGCGGAAGTAGTCGCGAAAGCCGTCGACGCTGCCGCGGTCGAAGCCCGCCCAAAAGGCCGGCTCGCTCATGCCGACGCAGCCCATTTTCGCCAGCGTCTCGTAGTCGTCGGTGACGCGCGAAACCATGTGAATGTGCGGGTCGAAATAGTACATAGGTCGTAGCTGGCCTCCGTGAGGCCGGAGAGTTCGCGAGAATTCCGCTAGGATTTCATGCGTTCAGTCTTGAAGCGGGCCAGCCAGTTGGAATCGTAGGGCCGCGAAAAGATCAGTTGTATCTCTTCGGCCCTGTCAGCCTTGTCACCACAGAGCACGGCCAGTGCCCGATTGATTCGTTCCAGGCGCGGGTCGCCGGTGATCGATCCACTGGCCCGATCGAGCCGGTCGAGCGACGCGGCAATCTGCAGCAGTCTCGCGCGGATTTCAAGAAACTCGCGGTTGAGGACTTCCGGTGCGTCCAGCGGTATCGGGGTCGATGACACGTCGGTTTTCTCCGAATGCGGCCTACACGCTTCAGTTTCGCCGGCGCGGCGATTGAAATCAAGGACGCTAACCCGCCAACGCGATGCACCGCGATCCGTGCAGGTTCGATCCACGTTACGGCCCGATCCGAAGTTAGTTGCCGCCGGCGGTGGGCTTGCGAAATTCGCGGGGGGTCGTGGGTATGAGAGGCTGAACGCCGTTGGGAAACCGAGGCTTGAAGTCGTCGGGGTTGGCCTTGCGACCCAGGTTCACGGTGCGGTCCTCGACCTTGAAACCCATATAGTCCAGGAATTCGTTAAGCGGAATCTTCTTCACACCCAACAGGTCGGCTTCTTTGTTGATTTCGCTCCAGGCGGTCAGCTTGGCGCCCTCTATGACCCTGGGTTGGTCGCCGCGGATCAGATACTTGGTGTTGATCGTCATCTCGCCGGTCTTCTTGCCGTCTTCGTCCACTTCCTCGTCGACGACCCCGCCATTGAGCGCGATCAAGTCTCGAATTTGTTGCCGGTCGCTGCGACCGTCCTTGTCTATATCGATGTTGCCCGCCAGTGCAAAGTGCTCGGCGCGGCCACGCTCCCACGTGGGGGAGTAAATGTTGTCTCCCGGCATCAACGGGTTCGATAGGTCGTCTTCCACGATGCGGGCCTCGGACATGTGACGGTCGATCAGTCGCGTCACCTGAACGACGCCCTTGCGGTTCGCCTCGACTGGATTGGCATCATCGACGTCAAACACACTGAAGCTGGTCAGTTGGCGCAGCCCGTCGGCCGATCCAACGTTGAGCCACACGTTGCGCGATCGCTGATTGACCCAGTTGATCTTGCCGTCGGCGACTTCGTTGGCCTTTTGTTTGCGCAGATCTTCATTGTTTCTGAAATTGATGATCTGCTCCAACTTGGCGATCTTGCTGGTAAGGTCACTGACCTGTTCGCTGCTTTTCTTGGTCAGGTCGTCGAAATCCTTGCGTTTGCCGTCGAGCTTCTTGGCTAGGTCTCGGTTCGTGGCCTCGATCGTGGCCCGCGACTTGGAAGACGTCGCTTTCTGCTCCATCAAATCCTTGGTGACCGTTTCCAGCTTGTTAATGTATTCGGCCATTTCCGCAGCCTTCGCCGCCTCGTCAGTTTTTCCCTTCTCAACCAATCGCGTGTTGTCTGCCTGGATCTCCGTGATGCGTTTATGGGCGTTGCCGCGTTCGCTGGCCAGCAGCTTGACCAATGCGCGGTAATTCTGCTCGGAGGCGGGCAGGCCATTGCCGTAATTCGCCAGGTCCTTCTTGATCATCTCTTGCACGGCCTCGACCTTGTCGGTCGTGGCGGCTCCGATCACGCTTCTGAATTGCTCCGATTCGGCGTTGGCCAACGCGGTCTGTTTGGCCTTGTTGTTGTTGTCGTCCGTGAGGGCCTTCATCTTGTCTTGCGCCTCGCGATAGTTGGAGAAAAACCAGTATGTCGAGACGATCAAGGTGATCGTCAGCACGACAAAGATAATCAGCGCGATTTGAAGTCCCTGGTTTTCACGAGTGGCCATCGACATGGCTCCTTCGAAGCGTTTGGAGGGTTGTTGACACCCGGATTGGGCGGCGGGCTCTTAGTACGTGGCGCGGCTCTGGCCACTGACCCGCTGGGCGGTACTCAATCTGGATGCCAATAACTCGCCGGAAAAGACCGTTCCAGACGTGCTGCTGCTGAGAGATGGTACGCGCCAGCAGCCGACACCAACCCATTGTAGATAGCCACTTTAGGCTTGTCAAACTGGGGGAGCGGGCTTCCATGTTGCGATCCAAGGAGCGCGAAGCGGATGCCCTGGCCCGCACAAATGCTACAACGCGCCACCGGGGGCGGGTGGGATGTCGCCCTGGGAGTGGTCGCGAATCGTGTCGCGAAGCCGGGCCGCGTCCTCGAACCGCTCCTCCATCACCGCCTGCTGAAGCTCGGCCTGCAACCGCGATAGCGGATGATAGGGCTTGGGCGGCATATGCCCCGCCTTCATGGCCACGATCTCCTCGCGCCAGCGGAGCAGAAACACCAGTTCGCTGCAATTCTCGGCATTTTCGAGCTGATCGTATTCCTTCAAGAAGCTGCGGACGCCTTCGATGGCGGCATCCAAGGCACCCAGCGCAGCATCGTACTCCTTGAGCTCCACCAACGGAGTGCCGACGGCCCGGGCGTGCATCATCGTCACATACGGGCGCCACTGATCGAACTGCAGCTTGTCCTTGGTATTGCGCGCCCGTTCGCGCACGAAGGCAAACAATCGCAAATTGCGAGTCGTGTCGCGGGCACAAAGCTCGTAACGCTCCAAATGCCAGAAGCTGATATAGCGATGGTAATACTGCACCCCTTCGCGGAGCAGCCTCTGACAGTCCTCACTCTCCAGTACGAAGGGCACTCCATCGGGATTCTCGGCGTCGTGCTCTTTCTGTTTACGTTGGTAGTATTCCAGCCAGCTTGCGGAGCCTTCGATGCGCTTGCCGTCGGGCCGGCCGTCGAATTCCATTTGCAACAGGCCCAGATCGAGCCGCAATTGGATTTTTTCGCGGCCGTCGGCCCCCTTGACGATGCGCACCGAGACCTGGTCCGGATCGTACTCCCAGCCGTCCAGCGTTTGTGAAATGTCTTTTGACACGCGCGCTTGGCCCGATTTGCACAAGAACGATGCGGACGAGACGACCCATTCGGCGCTGTCGGCGCAAGGCCGATTTCGCCGGACGTCAACATTACTAGTTTATCTCGCGGGTGGTGGATGAGCGAGACGGATCGCCGCTGAAAGTGCGCGCACCTTCAGCGACTCGGCCTGTTGGCATCGTGAAACTGAGGCAAGCGGACTAGCCCGTATTTCTCACCATGCGGATTGAAAAAGGCCGTCCTCCGTGGCATAAGTTGTTTGTCGAGAACAAACCTA
>CAZUPX010000607.1:0-4180 GCA_964622155.1 uncultured Planctomycetaceae bacterium
CGACAAGAAAAGGGCGCCGCCGCTGCCGTGGCTGGCGTTCGTCATCGCCGGCGGCTGGCTGGGATGGAAGTATCTGCCGATGTACATGGCCGAGCAGGGGATCGTGCTTCCCGAGTGGCTGGGCGGTGAGAATCTGCGGTGGACGACCATCGCGGCCGGATCGCTCGCCGGGGCCCTGATGGGCTGGCCGTTGAACCGGATCCTGGGATTGATGTTCCGATTGTTCAACCTTGCCTTCGATGGGATAGGTCGTATTTACACCTGGGTAGTCGGCAAGTCGCTGCGAGTCAGCTTGCTGGTGCTGGTGGGCTACTGTTGGCTGCTGCACCTGACTTACGTCAACTTCAACGAAACGCCCAAGGGATTCATTCCGGCGCAGGACAAAGGCTATTTGTTGGTCAATCTGTTGCTGCCCGACTCGGCCTCGGTTGCCCGCACCGAGGAGGCGATGCGGCACGTCGAGGAAGTTGCCAGGAAAATTCCCGGAGTCGCCCACACGGTAGCCATCTCGGGTCAGTCGATCTTGTTGAGCGCTAATGCCCCGAATTTTGGCGCACTGTATATCATGCTGGACGAGTTCGACCAGCGGCGGTCGCCCGAGTTGTCTGGCGACGCGCTGGCCGCGAAGCTACAAAACCTGTTGCAGGACGAGATCACCGACGGGTTGGTCAACGTGCTCGGCGCCCCGCCAATCGAAGGATTGGGCACAGCCGGCGGATTCAAAGTCATGATCGAGGACCGCGGCGCCACGGGGCTCGAATCTCTGCAGTCGGTGACCGACAACATCGTGCTGGCCGCCTCCCAATCCCCCTCGCTGCAAAACGCATTCACCAGCTTCCGCGCCAAGACCCCGTGGCTGTACCTCGACATCGATCGCACGATCGCCAAGGCCAAGGGTGTGTCCATGTTTGAGGTCTTCAACACGTTGCAGGTGTATTTGGGATCCCTGTACGTCAATGACTTCAACCTCTTCGGCCGCACCTGGCAGGTGAACGTTCAGGCCGATCAGAGCTTCCGCGAGAAGATTGAAGACCTGATGCACCTCAAAGTCCGCAACGACCGCGGAATGATGGTTCCATTCGGCACGTTGGCCACGGTGCGCGAGATCAGCGGGCCGGCGCTGATCGCCCGGTATAACATGTATCCCGCCGCTCCCATCAACTTTAGCCCGGCCACCGGCGTCAGCTCGGGCCAGGCGATCGACGCGATGGACCAAGTCGTGGAGAATTCGCCCGGCTGGTCGATGCGCGATGAATGGACAGAGCTGGCGCTACTGCAATTGCAGACCGGTAACACGGCGATGCTCGTGCTGTTGCTGGCCGTGGTGTTGGTGTTCCTGGTGCTGGCCGCACAGTACGAAAGTTGGTCGCTGCCGTTGGCCGTGATCCTGGTGGTGCCCATGTGCCTGCTGTGCTCGATCGCCGCAGTGCAGGCCGCGGGTGCCGACATCAATATTTTCACAGAAGTCGGTTTCGTGGTGTTGATCGGCCTGGCGTGCAAAAACGCGATTCTGGTGGTCGAGTTTGCCCGGGCCCAACGTCAGGCGGGCAAGACGCGCTATGAGGCCACCATTGAGGCGGTCAGCCTTCGACTACGGCCGATCGTGATGACCTCCTTTGCGTTCATTCTGGGCGTCGTGCCGTTGGTGGTGGCGGAGGGGGCCGGCAGCGAAATGCGCCGCACCCTGGGCACGGCCGTCTTTGGCGGCATGTTGGGCGTGACACTATTCGGCTTGTTCTTGACCCCGGTTTTCTACTACGTGATCCAGTGGTTCAACGACCTGTGGATGCGGCGCAAATCGCGATCGAGAAAGAAGAACGTCCCTCGTCCGCCTGGTCGGCTGGCTCGCTGGTTGCGCGGAGTACCCAGTTGGCGAGGCCGCGGATCGGTCATCAGCGAGGTCCGTACAACCAACGGAGCCCCCCTGCCTGCTTCGCATGGAGTCAAGACAGGGTCAGGGCCTGTATAGTCCCCAGTCCACTCGAGCCAGAGGGTTTGGCTGAGGGGGCGCACGGCAAGACGAATCACTTTGTGCGGAGACGTCGCGCTCACTGCCTCCGCGCTCATCCAAATCGCTACAAAGCGCCAGCGTCTCCCCATCGAGGGAGAAGGCGCATGACTCGCGCGACCTGTAGGCTAGAATAATAGTTTTGTGCGCCCAAGACCACGCGTAGCCTCCCTATGCCGACCGTTGCCGAAGCGTTGCAGACCGCCGTCAGCCACCATCAGGCTGGCCGGCTGCCGCAAGCCGCCCAAATCTATCAGCAAATCCTGCAGGCCGAGCCATCGCACGCACAGGCGATGCACTTGTTGGGAGTTGTCGCCCATCAGACGGGACAGCACGAGCGGGCCATCGCGCTGATCTCCAACTCGATCCGGCTGGTGGGTAACCAGCCCGCTGCGCACCGAAGTCTGGGCGAAGCTTATCGGGCATGTGGCAAGCTGGCTGAGGCCAAGGCATGCTACCTGAAGGCGATCAGTTTGCAGCCCAACTTGCCGGAGCCGTACTACCACCTGGCCCTGGTCCACTACGCCGAAAAGGACTCGCAATCCGCAATTTCGCGGTGCCGCCAGGCGGTGGCGCTGCGGCCCGATTATGTCCAGGCCCTGAACGATCTGGGCAACATGTTGCGAGAGTCGGGTCAGGAGTCCGAAGCGCAAGGTTGCTATGAACGGGCGGTGGCCAGCCAACTCAATTATTTCGACGCGCTGGTGAACCTCGGCAGCTTGTTTCGGCAGCGGCGCGATTATGACACCGCCGAGCGATATCTGCTGCGCGCGCTGGACGCCCGGCCCACCTCGCCCGACGTGCCGATGCTCCTGGGCGACCTGGAAACGGCGCGCGAGCGCTGGAGCGAAGCGATTGGCTGGTATCGAAAATCGCTCGAGATCGAACCCAATTCACACCGCGTCGAAACTCGGCTGGGGGCCGCGTTGCAGGGGGATGGGCAAATCGATGCGGCGATCGACCATTATCGCCGAGCGATCCAATTGAACGGCGACGTGGCCGAGACCCACTTCAACCTGGGCGTCGCGCTCGAGAGTCAGGGGCGCGTGGAAGAAGCGGTTGCACAGTACGAGACCACCTTGCGGCTTGAACCGAGTTACGCGGGCGCCCACGTCAATCTTGGCGCGTACTGGCAGGAACAGGGCGAGCCGCAACGGGGCCTGGCGCACTACAACCGCGTGTTGGAGCTTCGTCCCGAGTCGGCCGAGGCTCATTACAATCGCGCGCTCATTCTGCTGCGCAACGGCGACTTCGCGGCCGGTTGGCCGGACTACGAGTGGCGCTACCGGCTGCCGAAGTTTCCCCTGGAAGTGATGAAGGAGTCGATGTGGGACGGCTCGGACCTGGGCGAGCGGACCTTACTCGTTCACGCCGAGCAAGGTGTTGGCGACGCCTTGCACTTCATTCGTTTCATTCCACTTGTCCAACGGCGCTGTCCCAATATCATCATGCGCGTCCATCCACCGGTCGTGTCCGTGCTACGCCAATCGGGTTTCTCCGTTCTGGGTCACGACGAACCGTTGCCGCACTTCGACGTGCAGGTTCCCTTGATGAGCCTGCCGGGCATGCTGGGCACGAACCTGACGAACATTCCGGCGCCCATCCCCTACCTTTCGGCAAAGCCTGAGTTAATCGACGAGTGGCGCGAACGGTTGAAGAACCTGTCCGGTTTTCGCGTCGGCATCTGCTGGCAGGGGAGCCGCGAGAACAAGTCAGACCGAGCGCGGTCGATGGCACTGGCACACTTTGAGCCCCTGGTCCGCGTGGCCGGCGTGCAGCTTATCAGCCTGCAAAAGAAAGACGGAGTTGAGCAGATTGCCGAACTCGCGGGACGGTTCCCAGTCGCCGAGTTGGGTGACGACCTGGACGAAGAGGCCGGGCCGTTTATGGACACCGCTGCGGTGATGAAGAATCTCGATCTGGTGATCACGGCTGACACGTCGATCGCACACCTGGCCGGCGGATTGGGCGTGAGCGTGTGGGTAGCACTGAGCACCAGGGCCGATTGGCGCTGGATGCTCGATCGCGAGGACACGCCCTGGTATCCCACGATGCGCTTGTTTCGTCAAACCCGCTTCGGCGAGTGGAACGATGTGTTCGAGTGGCTGGCCGCGTCGCTCGCCGAGCTGGCGGGCGGCACGGCGCGCTGAAGGGCGTACGCCCTTCAGCGCG
>CAZUPX010000608.1:0-3962 GCA_964622155.1 uncultured Planctomycetaceae bacterium
TGATTCCGTTTGCCCAAGGCCATGCGTGCGTCCTTTCACACCAAGTGCGTGAGTCCGGCTCGCCGAATTGTCGCCGACCGCGCTGCGGCGTCAACCAGACTTTTTCAACGGGCTGCTAAACGCCGGAATCCACTCGCGCACCCCCTGCGGAAGTTCCACTAGGATTTATGAAAAAAGAGGAAAATAACCCACGAAACACTTGACAAAGGGGGGTGAGGATTAAAGTAACGTCGCCTCCAACCCTGGATTTACTTCGGGCTCATTCCAGGCGGGAAGTGCCTGCTTTTAACAAGCACGGGGAGCCGGCTCGTGAGATCGATCCACAGCACGACCGCAGTCATTACGCTCGCCGCACCGGTTCTTGCCGGTCCTGCGCCTCTCCCGCACCCTTCTGGAGCACGCTAATGCGGATAACCGGGGAGAGCCGGCGGCGCTACCGACGCCCTTCTTACTTCCCCGCCCGCCTTGCTTCCGCGTGCCCACATTGCCCTGCTGCATTGTGCGCCTGGAGCGGTTCCAGGCTCAGCCCATATGGCAAATGTCGGATTAATGGAGAGTTCTAATGACTAAAGCATACATTGCATGCCTTGCGATCGCATTTGTGGGGGCAAGCGCCTCTGCCGCCACCATACTAGGGCCGGTAGTCAATCCAGCCAACGGACACCAATATTATCTGCTCGATGACGCGACTTGGCAGGGTGGCGAAGCGGAATCGGTGACACTAGGTGGACACCTGACAACGATCAATGACGCGAACGAACAGAACTGGGTCTTTACCACTTTTGGCACTGTTGGCCAAGTAGACCGCAGTCTTTGGATCGGTTATCACGAAGTCGCAACAGAGGGCAACTATGTTTGGGTTAATGGGGAGCCCAATGGTTACACCAACTGGGCTCCCGGTGAGCCTAACAATAATGGTGGCATCGGCGAAGCCTTCGTTCATATGATCCGCACTGGAAATGGTTTCGGTGCCACGCCAGGGAAGTGGAACGATTTGAATAGTCCGAACAACCTCTATCCCCAGTTCGTTCCTTTTGGCGCGGTGGCCGAAATTGTGCCCGAGCCGTCCACCCTCGCCCTCGCCGCCTTTGGCTTCATCGGCTTGGCTGCTTGCGCAGTTTCAGCGTCGCGTCGGCGTCGACGGAATTGCACTGAGTTATCGATTTACCATCCGCAGGAAAAGAGAGCCGTGAACACAACTGCTCGACGATTGACTTACTTATTGGCCACAATGACTACGCTGCTCGTCAGTGATGCCGCGTGCGGAACTGTCGTTTATTCCGGATTTCTTGCCGGCGAAGACCCGATGACGATTAGTGCATCTGGAGAGTTTACGAACCGAACGACGGCGTTTCCTTTCAGCGGTTACGTTGAAACGAAGGCCCTGCTTGAAGAGACCGGAGACTGGCAGTTTCATATGACGACGTCGTCGGAAGTGACCAACGTCGTGATCAGTGGGGGCGAGCTAGTAGAGGCTTCCGCGGAGATTTCGGTCAGCCGAACCGGCCAGCTCGCAGGTCAGGCGACATTTCCAGCATCCGTGACGCACACCGGCTATCTCTATGGCGGCGTCACGGTTGGGACGAACAGTCTTCACGACGGGGCTCTCATTTTCGGTTTGCTAGCAATCAACCCATTGGGGGACCTCTTCTTTTCGAGCGCCGGGGACCACTTGGTTTATATACCGCTGACGGTCACCGTGCCTGTAAGCGCCACCGGCTCATTTCCAGTCAACATGCGGATTCGTTCGGAATCGTGGGGACGCGTGGGAATGACATTTGGCGACTTTTCACACACCTTTGCGTTGACGAGCATTCTCTTACCCAACGGCAATACGCCTGAGTCAGAAGGTTACTCGCTGTCCTTCGACGACGGCGCCACCTCGCCCAACGTCCCCGAGCCATCGACGCTCGTGCTATTAGCGTTCGGCGCGGCGGTTTGTGTGGTGGCGGCTGGGCGGGGCAGCTTTCGGACGCGCGGCAAAAGCAAGAGCCGAGGTAGCATTGCAGGCACTTCTTGCTGTCGGGCAACTTTGGTTCTCCTTTCGATCGGTTACCTGACTCCAACAACATCCTACGCCGTGCCAGTTGTCATCAACTTTGATGCCCTTTCGGCAACGTCTACCGGTACTCTATTTCCAAGCACCGCCTTCGTCGCAAACGGCGTCACTTTTACCTCTGGTAGTATCCCCAACTCCGTAGTTGTCGGAACGGTGTTCACTCACTCCAACATCGATGAGCAGTTTCTCGTCATCGGAAACAACGACAGTATCTCGCCTCCGAACTTTGCAGCAGCGTCTTTGGTGTTCTCGGGCGCTGCCAATGACCTTCTCATGTCGTTCGCGACCCCAATTACTTCCCTGCAATTAACCACGGATGACAACCCATCTGAAGCACCCGATTTCGTTCGGCTGTTGGCTCTTGAAGCCACCGGGAATCTTTGGGAGTTCAGAGTGTTAGCCTTAGCCGAGGGCACGGACAACGCAACAACTCCGCCGGGCAACTTACTGTCGGTTGACCTACAGGGCACACCCTTCTCCTTCGCGCTCTTCCAAACAACAACAGAGCCGGAAGGTTTTGACGATCTAGTCTTCAACACTGTTCCCGAGCCGTCGGCGTTGGTGCTGGCCGCGCTGGGCATTCTCGGCATGATGGCCTGCGCACGGCGCAGGGCGCGGTGTTCGCCCGGGCTCTCGGCAAGTCAGGCAAACCAGGGGCTCGCGACGACCTCCGATCTGCGTTAAAATCGCGTGCGTTGATCCCCGAAAAGCGCGCATTGTTTCGAAGAGGGTCCCTTTCGGGGAGCTTTTCGTGCGGCTACGAAACCGACCGGCGCACGAGTTAACGCACGCCGAGAGTTCCTGCTCTCGGCGTTTCGCGTTTACCGCCTTGCTCCCAAGACTTTGCGCCGATCCGCCCGCTCGCCCCTGCCCGCGCCTATCGCAGATTCACCCGGTACGCGATCGCTCTTCGCACGGCCGGCGGCAGCGGGGCGTCTTTGCCTTTGATCGAGCGCCACAGGATCTCGTTCAGCTCGAAGTCGTCGATCTTGTCGTATTCGCTGAAGTCCATCTTGCTCGAACGCTCGGCGCCGTACGCCAATTGACTGTTCTTCGCGTCCAGGTCGATTCGGGGGGCCTCGGGCGTGTAAGGCGCCAGGTCGGGCTTGTCTGTAAATGACGCGAACATGGGCTGTGCCGCCGCGTCAAACTGACTCAACGGCGCCAGGCCAAGAATCAGCTCCATCGTGCGAATCATGCTCACGGTGGTGTACTGCGTGCTGTCGAGACTCTTGCGCTTCACGTACGGGCTGATCACCAGGCCCACCGTGCGATGGGCATCGACGTGATCCGGACCGTTCTGGGCATCGTCCTCGATCACGAAGATGGCTGTCTCGGGCCAGAACTTGCTGCGCGTGACCGCCTCGACCAGCCGGCCCAAGGCCAGGTCGTTGCTGGCCACGCAGGCCGCGGGAGTGTACGCGCCGGGCGTGGTGCCCCTGGTGTGGTTCTCGCCCAGGCTCATCACGATGAACCGCGGCAAGTTGCCGTTTTTCTCGAACTCGCGGAACTCAGCCAGGAACTCTTCGACATTGTCGGTATCGCGCGACGGCTGGCCGGCTACTTTGGGAATGCCGAATGTCGGACACATGTGCCCCACCAGGCCCGGCACGCGGCCCTCCATGCGAAATGTCCCGTCGGGCTGGCTCACGCGGCCACCGTACTCTCCGTAGCTGCGATACGTGAGGTCGTTCCGCGCGCAGGCGTCCCACAGATAGCCCGAGGGGGCCTTGTGCAAGTCTCCCTCATCGTCGTCTTCGATCCCTTCGCGATCCGAATAGGTCAGGGCCCAGTTGCGGGCGACGTAGTCGGTGTTGTAGGCCATGGTCGACCAGGGATGGCCGTCAGCCGAAACGTGGCCGTTGCAATACAGGTTATCCAACAGCACGAATTCGTTGGCCAG
>CAZUPX010000609.1:0-1710 GCA_964622155.1 uncultured Planctomycetaceae bacterium
CACGACAATCACCGTGCGGCGCCAGAGGGCGGCGCTGGCGCCCAAGCGATCCAGCGCCAACACGATTGTGACCGTGCTCATGTGAATGAAGCTCATCAGCAGGGTGAGACCCGCCAACGACGCCGGCCACCACAAGAATCGCCACATGAACACCTGCATGATGACGGCAAACCAAAGCCCGCGAGACATGCCCACCAGAAGCTTGTAGATGAGCAAGCGCCGACGCGTGAACGGGCCGGAAAATAGGAACTCGACTTCGGCCAGGCTGAACTCCAAGGGGCTGCGAAAATTGCTCCCCGCCGCGTCAAACAGCCAGAACGCGAACAGAGACGCCGGATGGATGACCCACAGCATCATGCGGTCGTAACCGGGGATTGGTTGTCGCGGAGTGCCGATTGCGCGCGGCACCACGATACTCGGGATGACTAGAAACGCGACGAATCCGACTGAGACGAGCGCCAGCACGGCTCCCTTGGGAGTCTTGACTGCCCGCATAAGCTTCCGCCAGCCGGCTTTGAATCTTAGCCTTACCAGCAATAGCAAGGTGGAGTTCATCGGACACCGCAGGCATGATTAGGAACGACGACGTGCGACCCCTACATGGCCCCACCCTCAACTGCCCGAAAGAACACTTCCTCAAGCGATGCATCCTGGCCGAGCGTGCCAAACTTTTCGCGGGCGTCGCCGATCGGACCACAGAACAGCGCGTGTCCTCTCTGAAGAATCAAAAGCTCACTGCACAGGTCCCCCACTAGCGCCAGCAGGTGCGAGCTGACGATGATCGAAGCGCCTGCGGCCGCACGGGCGACGATCGATTGCTTGAGCGTGCGGATGCCGTGCGGGTCCAGCCCGGTAAGCGGCTCGTCAAACAGGATAACCTGCGGGTCGTGCAAGTAGGCGCAGATCACGGCGACCTTCTGCCGCATGCCGCGCGACAGCTCAAGTGCGACCGTATCGCGCTTTTCGGTCAGCTCAAATGCGTCCAGGAATTGCTGTGCTTTGGTTTCGAAATCCGCCACGCGATAGGCGGAGGCGATGAATTCGAAATGCTCCCACACGGTGAGCGACTCGAACAACTTCGGGTCGTCGGGCACATAGGCCAGTTGGCGCTTGGCTGCCACCGGATCGGTAACGATGTCATGTCCGGCGACGATGAGCTGACCGCGAGTCGGTGGAATGATACCGGCCAACGCCCGCAGGGTGGTTGTCTTGCCCGCGCCGTTGGGCCCTACCAGCCCAAGGATCGTGCCGCCGCGGACCTCGAACGTCAGGCCCGCCACCGCCACCAGATCGCGGTAGGTCTTGTGGTAGTCAATAACTTGGATCAAGCGGCTTTGTTCCGGGTGCGAGTTACTCGCAAACTAGCATTCGGCGCGGCCGGATGCCAGGGTGCGCCAAAACGCCGCTTGCGTCTTGGAATATGCGCCACGCCCATCATGCCGGCTCTCGCTCTGGGCGCAGATAAATAAAACTCTTTCCCAGCCGCCCGCCGTAGTTTCCCGCCGAGATTTTCACCAAACCTGGCGTGTCGATGGCGGCGGCGATGGCCCGATGAGTCGCGGCGGTGAGACATTCCAGATCATGGCCGTTGATGATGACTTCCATGATCGAGCCCACGCCAGCGGGAAGTTTGCTCTTGGAGCCCAGTTTTTCGCGCAGCGTGGGGCAATATTCGGCGTAGGTGCTGGCGATCGAGAACGAGTACCTGCT
>CAZUPX010000610.1:0-11706 GCA_964622155.1 uncultured Planctomycetaceae bacterium
TATCTCGGGCGGGGGATCGCCAGCGGGTATTGGTTCAATATCGGGCTCAAAAGTAGTGCCACGGCCAACGTAAACCCCGACGGAACGGTGAGCCTGATCGAGGGTTCGACCGACATCGGCGGCACGCGCACCAGCGTGGCCATGCAGTTGGCCGAAACGCTGGGGATCGAAGCGCACGACGTGAAGCCGCGCGTGGCCGACACCGACGGCGTGGGCTACACCGACGTCACCGGCGGTAGTCGCGTAACGTTTGCCACCGGGCTGGCCGCGTACCAGGTCGGCCTGGACATTCAGCGGCAGATGGCCGAGCGGGCGGCGATGTTGTGGGAGTGCGATGCTTCAAAAATCGAGTGCGTCGACGGCGTCTACAAGTGTAACGGCAAGAGCATCACGTTCCGAGAGTTGGCGGGCAAGCTGGGCGAGACCGGCGGCCCCGTCGTCGGCAGTGCGACGGTCGATCCCGAAGGGCCCTCCAACGGCTTCGGCACGCATATCGTCGACATTGAGGTCGACCCCGACACGGCCAAGGTCACGATTCTTCGTTACACGGCCATTCAGGATGCCGGCATGGCGATCCACCCCAGCTATGTCGAAGGTCAGATGCAAGGCGGAGCCGTGCAGGGGATCGGCTGGGCCTTGAACGAGGAATATTTCTTCGACGATAAGGGCCGGATGCAAAACGCCAGCTTCCTCGACTACCGAATGCCCACTTCGCTCGACGTGCCGATGATCGACACGATCATCGTCGAGGTGCCCAACCCGGCGCATCCGTATGGCGTCCGGGGCGTCGGCGAGACCCCGATCGTGGCCCCGCCCGCGGCCGATGCCAACGCCATCTACCATGCCACCGGCGTGCGGATGACCGAGCTGCCCATGTCGCCGCCGCGGTTGTGGGCCGCGATGTGCGAGCAGAGGCCCAAGGGCCGACCCGCACAACACGCACGTAGTCGGGTAGAATGAAGGATGTCGTGCTCGCGCATCGCGGCATGACACCCTGAATCAGGAACGACACCCGGTTTTCCGACGATGGCGAGAGTCTTCATCCCCGCGCAATGGCGCGATTTAACCGGCGGCAAGGCCGAGGTCGAGGTCGCCGGTGGATCGCTGCGCGAGGTGATCGCCGCGCTGGAGTCGCGGTTTGCGGGGCTGGCGGAACGGGCGTGTGAGAACGGAGCGATCGCCAGCTCATTGGCCGTGTCGATTGACGGAGCACTGACTTCGCGAGGCATGCTGGCCAGGGTTGAGCCGACGAGCGAGGTTCATTTCTTGCCGGCGATCGGCGGCGGGTAAGTCCGGGCAGCAGTCGCTGAAGAGGCAACGATGGTGAACAGGCTGGCCTGCTTGATGGCGTTGCTCGGTTTGGTGGCCGCCCTCGGCATGTCGAGGGCGACTCTCGGCGATACGCCGACTCTGAAGAGGGAGTGTCACGAGTCAGCCAGGAGACTGTACGAGGAGCTAGGGTCCGAGTGCATCGTGATCGTGCGATCGCCGTTTATTGTGGGTGGCGATTTTTCGATCAAGGAACTCGAAAGTTGGTACGTCGACACGATTCAACCCGCCGCTCGGGCGATGCAGGCCAGCTACTTCAAGACACCGCCAGCGCAGCCTGTGACCGTGCTCTTGTTCAGCACCGCGGAGAGTTATGAACGCTTTTCGCAAAAACTGTTCAATGCAAGCAATGTGTCCATCTACGGCTATTACAAGTCGAACCACCGCACGCTCATGGTGAACCTTTCGACCGGCGGCGGCACGCTCGTGCACGAGTTGACGCACGCCTTGATCGACTTCGACTTTCCGAACGTGCCAGCCTGGTTCAACGAGGGCCTGGCGTCGTTGCATGAAGCTTGCCGATTTCGCACGTCGCCGCAAGGGGTGTGGCTCGAAGGCGTCGCGAACTGGCGCCTGAAAGGTCTGCAAGCCGTGATTCGCCAGGGACGACTGAGATCGATTGCATCACTTGTCGATGATCGGGAATTCCGCGGGCGTTTGGAAGGCGCAAACTACGCTCAGGCCCGGTACCTGTGTCTGTATTTGCAAGAGCACGGGCTGCTTGAGGAGTTTTATCGCGAGTTTCGCGACCACCGCGTGAGCGATCCGCGGGGATTGGCAGCGCTGGAGCGCGTGCTTGGCGAGTCGGCCTGGCAGACGCTCGACGAGGATTTTCAGTCGTGGGCGCTTGCGCTGAGTGAGTAGCCTCGCAATTCATGTCGAGCGTGGGTAGGCTAGCGCACGGCTTCTACTTCCCCGCCTCACCAGAATATTCCCAAGTAGGTCCGGCCAGCGTAGGACGTTGTCATGCCGCAGGAGTACATCGTTTTGTGTCTGGCCGCGGCACTGGCGGGGGCGGTCAACGCGATCGCAGGCGGCGGGACGTTGCTGACATTTCCGGTCTTATTCGCCGCCTTAGGTTCAACGGCCGAGGCGTCGGTCGCGGCCAATGCCACCAGTACCGTGGCGCTGGTGCCGGGGGCGCTGGCGGCGTTGGTCGGCTATCGCCGCGAGATTGTCCAGGAGCGATTCTGGTCGGCACGACTCGCGCTGCCGAGCTTCGTTGGCGGCATGATCGGGTCGTTGGCGGTCGTGTGGCTGTCGCCGGAACTATTCAAGGCGGCAGTGCCGTGGTTGATCCTCACCGCGGCAGCTCTGTTTGCACTGCAACCTCAGATCGCTCGCTGGACCGGACTGGGCGCAGCACATAGCGGCGTTCCATCACGCTCGATGCTAGCTGGCGCCGTCGTGTTTCAGTTCTGTGTCGCCGTGTATGGCGGCTATTTCGGCGCCGGAATCGGCATCCTGATGCTCTCGGCACTGGCGATGATGGGCCTCGACGACATTCACCGGATGAACGCGGTCAAGACGCTGCTCAACGCGATCATCAATGGCACGTCGGTCGTGGTGTTCGTCGCCAGCGGCACCGTGAACTGGCCTTTTGCACTGGTGATGGCTGTGACGGCGGCTCTCGGAGGGTATGTCGGCGCTCGCACCGCGCGACGCATCGACCGGCAAGTCGTGCGGAGGATCGTTGTGACGATCGGCTTTGGCCTGGCGGCGTATTACTTCTACCGCCAGTTCTGGACGGGATGAAGGCCTAGTTCCACCACCACGTGGTTCCGTGGGCCGCCGAATTGTCGCGCGTCTCGCGCAGCTCGGCCTTGGTCGCACGGCGTTCGATCAACTGCCACGGTGCCATTTGCACGCCACCCGAGACGCTGATGATCCAGCCGGTCCCCTTTTGCATGGTACTGGCCTGAGAGTCGACCTGATGCGGAGCGTTGTAGGTTTCGACCGGCAGCTCGGCGTTCATCAACAGCGGCATGCTCCAGCCGCACTTCTCTGTCAGGTGTTCCTTGGAAATCAGGGCCGCGACAACCGCCATGTCCATGCAATTGCGCAATTGGCCGAAGATCGAATCCTTGATCGACAGTTCATCGTAGTGGGCTGTCATGTTATCGGCCCATTTTTTCGCAAGCGGGCTGGCCTGTCCGCTGCGTTTCCGCTCGCCCTCGTTGCCGAGAAACTCCTCCTCGGTCAGCGCCTTGACGCCGCCGCGCGGCAGCTCCCAGGCCAGTCCCTCGACATCGGTTACCAAGGCTTCGTAATCGGGCTCCAGCCACCAGCGGGGGAGCATTGTTTTGGGCGTTCTGCCCGCCGACTTCATCATCTGCAGAAAGTTCGGTAGGCCGGCGATCGGCGGCTCTTCGAAGGCCATGGCCAGGCGCTTCATGCGATAGTCGGCTGCCAACAGCACTCGGGCAAAATGGCTCGTCTCGGGCACGCCGCGGATCGTCACCGTCTGCGGTCCGACGCTTTTTTCAATGGCCTCGACCAATGGTTCGAGGTCAGAGTCGACGCTGCGAACGCCCTTGAGCAAACCTTGCAGCCGGCTTAAGCCCGCCGCGGTTGGATCAATCGAGCAGGTGATTCCGGTCTGCTGCACGGCATCAATCGCCCGCAGCGCGACCAACAGGTCGTCCAACAGCAACACGGGCCGATTCGTGGTCAAACCGATGACCTCTCCCTGCGGGCCGAGCTTCCAGCCTTCGCCGGGTCCCGCGAGAACGATGTCTCCCGACTCGGGATACACCAGCACATACTGAATGCGCTGCAGTCCGGCCAGGAAACGCATCTCATCGGGAATCGGCGTGCCATTTTTGTGATGCTCGGCGATGGCGGCTTCGAGTTGCCGCAGCGAAACCTTGCGCTGCGCGGCTGCCTTCAAATCACCTGCAATCGGTTGCAGGGCCCGTTGGCGGAACCGCTTCAAATCATTGAGTTCGTCGACGCGAACATTGCTCACCACGCCGCGGGCGTCGATCGACACGCCACCGACTTGTTGCGTGACAAATTGGGCGTGGGCTCGATCCATCGCCGCCAACCAGCACGTTCCCAGCACGGCGGCGATCGCAGCGCGGCGCGACAGAGCAACAACGTTATGATGGAGCGACATGGTTCGGACCTCCCTCGACAGTTCCAATTCACCAGATATGCGATGCGTCGCGAGCCGCCTCGCCACCGGTGCGAGAAATGAGCGCGCGAAAACGCTGTAAAACATGCGGTGCCTTAATACTTAGGATAATTCCCCCAAGCACGGCTCGCAAGCAAACTTAGCACGGCATCGTCGGGCTGCTTGTCGATGGACGCATGGCAGAAATCAGGCAAAAACCGCCGCTGGACACCCTTGAATGCACGCCGCCATACCGCGCCGATTGGGACTGTAGGGCTTGTGCGGCTTGATGGAACATGAGCAACGTCGGCCGATGCTAACGGGTCAGGTGATAGATCAAGATGCCTGTAGCCACCGCGACATTCAACGAGTCGGTACCGGGTTGCATCGGGATTGTCACGCGGGTGTCGCAAAGTTCGAGCCACTCGGGCGCCAGCCCATGGCCTTCACCCCCCACAAGGAGCGCTAAGCGCTCGGGTCGTCCAGAATGGTCGAACGGTACTCCGCTGGCATCAGCCACGGCGGCCCACAGCTCGACCTGTGATTCGCCGCGAATCGATTGCAGTTGGCCGGCCAGATTGTCGGTCTCCACGATGGGAAGGCGAAATGCCGCGCCCATGGAGACGCGCAGGACGCGACGCGAGAAAGGGTCGCAACAGTCGCGGCCGATCACGACGCCATCGACACCCAGCGCACAGCTCGTGCGCAGAATGGTGCCCAGATTCTCTGGATCCTGGACGTTGGGGCAGACCACAAGCGTCAGTTTTCCGCCGCTCCGACGGCACAGCTCCAGCAAATCGGGACTCGGCTTGCGATAGGCGCATGCTAGAACGCCGCGGTGAAAATCGAAGCCCACGATCTCTTCAACCCAATCGTCGGGTACGACAAGCACGTCGGCGCACGAATCGACAAGGTCGGCCAGTGACGGCAGGTTGCGCTGATTGATCAACAGCGAGTGCAGGCGAAAATCGCTGGCCAGCAGGCGCCGGGTCAGCTTTTCGCCTTCGGCCACAAAGCGACCAGTTTGGCGAGTCTCGTTGGTTGCCTTGAGGGTGCGGTAGGGTGCAAGACGCGGATCGTCGAGCGAACAAATCGTGACAATACCCATCGCATTTGCACCCAGGTCGGTGCCCTGCTCGGTCGCGGTGTCAGCATGCAAGTAGACTGTGCCACTGCCAGCGGCGTCAGGCTTTCGCCAACCGATAAACCCGACGTAATCGTTAAAGTCTGCCAACCGCCGAGGTCGAAGCTACCAGGGACTACGGCAGGCTCACGGGGCGTCATTTGAGGACGGCGCCCTAAGAGCCCATTATCCAGACACTTAGAAGAACAGCAAACGTGGCCCAGTCGAAATCCAATAGACGACACTCGCGTACGATTACGTCGCTTGCCGTTTGCTTGCTCTGCATGCTGGCGGGCTGCAATCGCGTGCTCTATCGGCTGCGCGCGGACAAGGAAGTCAAGTATCTGGTGGCGCAGAAGTCGAACGATCCGCGTTGGCAATACGACACGTTCACAATCGGGATGGACCCGCGCAGCCGTTTCTGGGACCCGACTGATCCTGACTGGCCGGCGATGCCCTATGACGACCCGGCAGCACATCGCTACATGCACTGCATCGACGGCAAACAAGACTATCCCTGTTGGCACGCGGGTGGCGACTGGTACGGTTTGGAAAACCCCACGTGGAAGGATTTGCTCGCGAAGTACAACGAAGTCACTAGGGACGGATCGCTCAAGTTGACTATGAACGGCTCGGTTTGCCTCGCCCAGGTGCACTCGTCCGACTACCGTACTCAGGTCGAGACGATCTACCTGTCGGCCCTCGACGTCAGCACCACGCGATTTGGATTCGACGTTCAGTTCTTCGGCAACTCGAACACGGTGTTCACGCACGACACGAATCCACCGAGCAGCGAAACCAACACTGTCCAGCAAGATACCAACTTTTTCATCAACAAGACGTTCTCCACCGGTGGCGAACTGGTGGTCGGACTGGCCAATTCGATCGTCTGGCAGTTCGCCGGTTCCGACTCGTATACATCGACGTCGCTGTTGAACTTCAATTTCCTGCAGCCGCTGTTGCGCAATGGCGGCCGTGTCGTGGCACTCGAAACGTTGCGCATCGCCGAGCGCGTGTTGTTATACAACCTGCGGGCGTTCCAGCGTTACCGGCAAGGATTCTATTGCAACGTCACGGTGGGCAACTCGGGCCTTGGACCGGTGCAGGGCCCGCAGCGCCGCGGTGGATTCTTGGGCGGCACCGGCCTGACGGGCTTTACCGGCACCGGCGCCGGCGGCATCGGCGGCGTTGCCGCAGGAACCTTCGGCATTCAAGCCGGCGGTGGTGGTGGCGCCGGCGGCCAGCAGCAGGGACTCGGACTGGCCGGCGGCGGTGCCGGCCCCGTCGGTGGCTTCGTCGGGCTGCTGCAAAACCTCTTCCAGGTCCGAACTACGGAAGCCAACCTGAATTCGCTCTTGCGAACCTTGGGTCTGTTGGAGGCCAATCTCGACGCCGGACTGATCGACATCGTCCAGGTCGACAACTTCCGCCAGAACATCGAAACCCAGAGGGCCAGCCTGCTGTCGGCTCAAATCGGGTATGACACCTCGGTGGACCAGTTCAAGGTCCAGTCCCTCGGACTCCCGCCCGACATCGCCGTCGACGTCGACGACAGCATGCTGCGTCAATTCGAGTTTCTCGATCCCAAGACCATCGAGGTGCAACACCTGATCGACGACTTCGTGGGTGCCATCGGCCGGTTGCCCAGGAGCCCCGCGCCCTCGGATCTCAAACGCGGAACGGACATGCTGGAAACGCTGCGTCAGCAGTTGGCTGAACAGTTCGCCACAGGCCACGCCGACCTGGAGCGCCTGGCGTCGGCGGCCGCAAGGCGCAAGGCCGGAATGTCCGAGAAGGAATTGACGCGCTTCGACGACGACCGAACGAAGCTCACGGACAGCATGGCCGACGTCGAACAACGGTTCGATCAAACAACCGATGAATTGAAAACTCTCAAGACCGGTCTGGCAACCCGGGTGGCGGACGAAACGGCCGATGACATGGTATCGCTGGCCACCAAACTGTCGGGGCTGGCACAGGAGCTGGCGCTCGTCAAGGCTCGTGCTCGCCTCGAGGCCGTGACGATCAATCCGGTCGAATTAACCAGCGAGCGGGCCCTGGATATCGCGCGCTGCAATCGCCTGGACTGGATGAACAACCGGGCCCAACTGGTCGACACCTGGCGGCTGATCGCGTTTCAGGCCAATTCGCTGCGTGCCGGACTTGATTTGACGTTCGGCGGCGGCGTGGGCACGATTGGTGACAACCCGTTTGCCTTCAACGGCAACAACGGCAACCTGCGCGTGGGCGTGCGGTTCGACAGCCCATTTACGCGACGCGTCGAGCGCAATAACTACCGCTCGGTGATGATCCAATATCAGCAGACGCGCCGACAGCTCTACGTGTATCAAGACACGGTCAACTTCACGCTGCGGACGCTATTGCGAACGTTGAAGCAACTGGAGGAGAACATGGAGATTCAGCGTCGAGCAGTGACAATTGCCATCCGCCGCGTGGATAAGACGCGCGAAGACCTCAACAAGCCGCCGGCACCGGTGCAGCCGGGCCAGCAGGTCATCCCCCTGGGACCGACGGTGGCCCAGGACTTGATCTTTGCGCTGAACGACTTGCAGCAAGTGCAGAACAACCTCATCAGCGTGGTGTTCAATCACTATGAGAACCGCATGCTGCTGTACCGCGAACTGGGCATCTTGGAGCTGGATGATTGTGGGATGTGGATTGACAAACCGATCAATGCATCCGATTGGCTGACCGAGGACGAGTGCCCAATGCCACCGGCCGTGCCGGTCGAGTGGATGCGCGAGGCGGACGTCAGCCAGGAAGACTTGGAAGAAGACGAAATCAATCATGCGGGCGGCAGCTACGACGAGAGATTTCATGATTTGGCGGCCGCGACGCGGGCGGCCCTGCGATCAGGCGATCGCTCGCACGAGCGTCGCTCCGGCCGCGAGCCATCTGGGCAGTCAGCGGCCCAACCCGGCGGGACGCCACGCGGACAAGGTGACTTGGTGGCGCGAAAGTTGCCGCCGGCCAAGCAACGCTCCGCATCCTTGCGCTCCAACACCGAACTTCAGTTGGAACTGCCTCCACCAGGTCCGGCGGTTGCATCCAGTGAGGAAGACACCCAGACTTTGCCGTCGGACGGCCCCATTTTGCGCCGTTAAAACTCGAGTCGGGCTTGGCGCTTGGTGCCGGCGGCCAGTCTTGAATTCGGCCGTCCAAACGGTCACAATAGAGGTGCGCTACACGACCCCAGGCTCGACTCCTACCTTACCTTCCCGCCTGTTCTGAAGCGCTGGTCACTCTGGGGCTTGATCCATGGCTATTCCGACAACGGAAGACGCGGAACGTACGTCCAAATTCGCGGCTATCCTCAAGGCGCCCACGGCCGTGCCCGCACCGGCTCGACGCCGTCGGATTGTGCCCCGGTGGCTTACGCTGGGCGTTATTGTTGTGGCCGTCTTAGGCCTGGTGGCCGCCGCCGTCCGTAGCGACCTGCTCCTGCCGTCCGGTCCGGCGCGGCAAATGCTCGTCGAAAAAGCCCACCGCGCCGACATGGTCATTTCGGTCACCGAAGACGGCACCGTTGAGAGTGCGCACAACGTCGACATCAAGTGTGAGGTTAAAGGCGGAGCGACAGTCCTGTGGATCATCAAGGACGGCACGCAGGTGAAGAGAGATGACGAGTTGGTCCGACTCGATTCCGCCGCCATCGAAGATCTGATCAGCCAGCAGACCATCAACACCAAAAAGGCCGAGGCCCTGATGATCGAGGCTCAGAAGGCCTGGGAATCGGCCAAGATCTCGGTCGAAGAGTACGAGAAGGGAACCTATCTTCAGCAACTGGACACTCTGAAAGTCACTGAAACAGTGGCCAAGGAGAATCTGAACAGCAGCGAAAACCTGCTGCAGTTTTACAACCGGATGGCCCGTCAAGGTTACGTGACGTCGTTGCAGCGCGATGCCCAGGAGTTTGCCGTCGCGCGTGCCAAGTTGGACCTGGCCGTCGCCAGGAAGGCCATCGAGGTGCTCGAAAAATTTACGAGAGAGAAGACGCTTGTCGGGCTCCAAAGCGCTGAAGCCTCATCCGCGGCCCGCATGAAATCGGAAGAGGCCGCATACCAGCTCGAGTCGGATCGACTGACGCGTCATGAGAGTCAATTGGAGAAGTGTACCGTCCGAGCGCCGGACGACGGCATGGTGGTGTATGCCAACGATGAACAGCGATCAGGCCGCGGAAGCAGCAGGGCGGAACAGTCGATGGTCGAGGAAGGCGCCCTGATGCGCGAACGACAGACCATGATCAAGCTGCCCGATTTGTCGCGAATGCAGGTCAAGTGTACGGTGCACGAGTCGAAGATCGACGTGCTGGTACGAGGCATGCGCGCCCGGGTCAGAATTCAAGATCACGATTTCCAGGGCACCGTGACCATGGTTGCCAACCAGGCTGAGCCGAACAATTGGTTCATGGGTAATGTCAAGGAGTATGCGGCCGTGGTCTCGATCGACAGCGATCCGCACGGCTACGGTTTGCGTCCAGGCATGACGGCGGCGGTGGAGATCCTGATCAAGAATCTGAAGGACGTGGTGACCGTGCCGGTGCAATCGGTGGTCGAAAAGGGCGGCAAGTTCTATTGCTGGACCAACACGTTTTCCGGCCCCAAGAAGGGCGAGGTCGTGCTGGGCATGAGCAACAATACGCGCATTGAGATTACGGACGGTTTGAAAGAGGGTGACGAAGTCTTGCTGAACCCCCGATCGATGGTCGAGGAAGCCCGCGAGGACATCAGGACCGAAGAGGCGGTCGACGTAAAGAAGAAATTTGGCGGAGACACGCCAGCTCAGCTTCCTGCCGCAAGTGGTCCACCCCCCGCGCGGCGCGACGGCGCGGCGGCGGGCAAGGCTCGCCCCGCTGGCGGGAGGGGTAACTTCGACCTCATGTCGTTCGACAAGAACGGCGACAAGAAGATCAGCGAGGATGAAATGAGTGACGCCCCTGAGCCGTTGCGAGCGAGGTTCAGCAAGATCGACTCCAACAGCGACGGCTCGATCGATGCCAAGGAAGCGGGCGCCGCGATGGCTAAGTTCCGGCAGATGCAACAACAAGGCGGCGGGCCAGGTGGCCCCGGCGGTCCTTGAGGACCTGCCGTCCGCAACAGGGCACGCGGCCAGTTGAGCGGCTCGAGCCCGAATTCCCCTCGGCCGTTGAGAAGGGCGCTTTCGATTGAGCTCGAAATTCTGGCAGACCCTCAGGCTCGGTCTCAAAAGCTTGTTGCTGCACAAGCTGCGCTCAGGCCTTGCCATTCTGGGAATCTTCATCGGTGTCACCGCCGTGATCTGGCTTGTGGCCATGGGCGAGGGGGTCAGTTATCAAGCTCAGCAACAGATTAAGGATCTCGGCGCCAACAACATCATCGTTCGCAGCGCCAAGCCCTCGGCCGAGGTCACGCGCGCCGGCGGAAGCGGCTTCGTAATCGCCTACGGGCTGCTGCGCGATGACTACGATCGCATCGTGGCCAACGTGCCGACCATGGTCCAGGCCGTGCCCTTACGTGAGATTTCGCGCGAGGCACGCTATCTCGACAAAGTCACCGATGTGACCGTCGTGGGTTGCACGGCCAAATACCAGGACATGAACAACCTCCGCATGGCACGCGGACGATTCATCTCCGACAAGGACCTGGAGCGCGCCGACAACGTGTGCGTCATCGGTCACGAGACGGCAGCGCAACTGTTTCCCTACCAAGACCCGATCGGCCAGGAGATCCAGCTCGAAAGAGAGTTCTATGTCATCATCGGCCAATCCGCGGAGAAGCAGGCTTCGGCGGGAATCGGCGGCAGCCTGGCGGCGAAGAACTACAACCTCGACATTTATATTCCCCTGTCGACGCTGCGCTGGCGGATCGGCGACCTGGTGGTCACCTCTCGAACCGGCAGCCGCGAGGCCGAGCAGGTCGAGCTCAGCCAGATCACGGTCACCGTGCGCAGCCTGGAGGAGGTGGACGAAACGGCCGACATCATCCGCACCCTGTTACAAAAGTTCCACGAGCACGTCGACTACACCATTACAGTGCCAAAGGAACTTTTGCAGCAGGCACAGGTGTTGCAGATGATGTTCAATCTGCTCCTGGTGCTGATTGCCGGCATCGCGCTGTTGGTGGGCGGCATTGGCATCATG
>CAZUPX010000611.1:0-1819 GCA_964622155.1 uncultured Planctomycetaceae bacterium
AAGCTCTGCACAACCTCCGGCCGGTCGATCTTCATTTGGCTGCGCAATCGGTGCAACGTGCCTGGCGCATCGAGTAGGCTCCTCGCGTCGAGACAGTACACCGCCACGCCCATTTGCTCCAGCATGTCGGCCAGCGACGTGGGATTGCCCCTGGGCCGGGGTCCGAGACAATACACCACCGGGTCGAACTGCCGCCGATCCAAACACTTGACCAGCTCGACCAGGGCTCGTTCCGCGCCGCCAGGCTCAAGTTCAGTAATGCAAAACGCGATGCGGATCGGCGCAGAAGGCATATTCTGTTCGGGCTGTAGGTGTGAGGCTGTAGGCTGTAGGAACGGCTTCGAAACCGAATGGGCTCGCGCCGTGCGTGAATGACGCTCTCGATTGAAAACTACGATTACGACCTGCCGCGGCACCTGGTGGCTCAGCATCCGCTGGCGCGCCGCAGCGATTCGCGGCTGTTGGTTGTGAATCGAGCCACAGGCACTCTGGAGCACTATCATATTCGAGATTTGCCGCGGCTGCTCGAACGCAATGACGCGTTGGTGCTGAACGATACGCGGGTTATTCCCGCACGGCTGGTGGGCACTCGCTCGCAGACGGGCGGTCGTTGGGAGGGGCTGTTTCTTTCGGCCGACGAGCAGGGCAATTGGCGACTGCTGGCCAAAACCCGTGGCAAACTGGTTTCCGGTGACCAGATCATGCTGGTCGACGAGCAGTTGCGCGACGTGTTCGCACTGAGGCTCGTGGTTAAAGAGCCGTCGGGCTCGTGGATCGCACGGCCGCTGGCCGCTGGCACGCCGATCGAGTTGCTCGAGCGCGTGGGTCGCGTGCCGCTGCCTCCCTATATCCGCGGCGGACAGATGGTCGCGGCGGATCGTCAACGGTATCAGACCGTGTATGCCGAGACGCCCGGCGCGGTCGCGGCCCCGACGGCCGGCTTGCACTTTACGGGCGAGCTGCTGGATGAGCTGGCGGCCGGTGGCGTGCGGCAGGCGCGTGTCACCTTGCACGTCGGGCTGGACACGTTTCGACCAATGACGGTCGCCGACGTCGCCCAACATCCGATACACAGCGAGTGGTGCCGCATCGGGCGCGAAACGGTCGACACGATCCGACAGTCGAAGGCCGCGGGCGGCCGCACGGTGGCAGTGGGCACGACGTCGGTGCGCGTGCTGGAGACCGCCGCGCGTAGCGGTCAGATCGAGACATTCGAGGGACTGACTGACTTATTCATTCGGCCGCCATACCAGTTTCGTGCCATCGATGCCTTGCTGACGAATTTTCACCTGCCCCGGACGACGTTGCTGGTGCTGGTGCGCACGTTTGGCGGCGATGAGTTGATCAAGCGGGCGTATGCGGAAGCGATGCGTGACGAGTATCGATTTTACAGTTATGGCGACGCGATGCTGATTGTATAACACCCCACTCCCACAAAGAGCGAGGACTGTTACAATCATGTTGTTCCGACGACTCCTCTGCCACGACAGAAAGGATTCTCCCGTGACTCAACTGCAAAGTGAATGCGTCTTGGTCGTGCCGACCGAGTTGTTTCATGAGCTGGGCCATTTCCAAGGCTTCTCGGACGACATCGAGCGGTATCTCGGCGCCTTGCTGGAGTGTGTACACTCCAGTTTCCGGCCTCGACACGAAGTGGAGCAAGACCCCAGCTTCAAGCAACTGATTCCCTACGTGATCCTCCGCCATCGCGACTCGCACGGACGCGTGCGGATTTTTCAGTACACGCGCGGCAAGGGGCAGGGCGAGGGGCGGCTCCACAGCAAACGGAGTGTCGGCATCGGCGGACATATTTCGTCGG
>CAZUPX010000612.1:0-2562 GCA_964622155.1 uncultured Planctomycetaceae bacterium
AGCGCCTCTTCGACTTGGACGGCGACGGGCATATCGATCTGGTCGACGCCGACCATCCAGGCACGATCTGGTGGCACCGTAATCGGGGATCAAACAAGGATGCCGACATCGACACGGCAGGCGTGCGTCTGACGCAGACCGACGGCAAGCTCGTGCAAGTCGGCCTGAATCGCACCGGGTTCGACGCCCTGCAAGGGGCGCGGGCCACGTACACGGTCGGCGATTTCGACGCCGACGGCCGGCCCGACCTGGTCGTGGTCGATACGTTTGGCATCGTGCGCTACTTCCGGCAAGCGAAGAACGACGGTGTGCCGGTGTTCGAGCCACCGATTGAATTGGGCAAGCTGAGGATCCGCGGCGTGCCGTACGCCGCCGACTGGGACGGCGACGGACGGTTGGACTTGGTAGCCGGAGCCGACGCCGAGAACGTGTTGGTGTTTCTCAATTCTGGCGCGACCGCAGGTGGCTCCCCCTTTGGCCCTGCGACACCCATCGAGCTGCCAATGGCCCCTTACGGAGCTGGCGCGCCGATCATGGTCGCCGACTACAATGGCGACGGCGACACCGACATCATCTTGCAAACCGCCTACGACTACACGTGCTTTTACGAGCGGTCATTCATTCGCTCGGGCTACGCGCACGCTCAAGCTGTGGCCATCCAGCGGCGCGGCGAGTCATTGCGCAGCCTTGGCCGTTGAGCCTTCACGTCGCCACAGTTGTCGCTTGAGCTTGGGAAACAGCTTCAGCGCATTGTCGCGCAGGATTTGGCGGCCGATCGTGATCGCATGCTCCTCGCGCAACTCGGCACGCTCGACCTTCTCGGCCAGGGCCTCGGCCAGGCACTGGCGCGTGAACTCGGTGGCCGCGTAGATGCCTTCGGCCTGCACGGTGTCGGCGCCCCACATGATCCGATCCGAGGGCATCGTTTCCAGCCACACCTGGTAGGCTCGTTTAGCCATCGTATAGCTCAAGGTCGGCAGCCACACCGAGTCGACCCACACGTTGCGATGCCGCATGGCAATGGCGGCTGTCTCGTCGACCCACGGAAATCCGCCGTGGAATAGCACGAACTTGGTTTTCGGATTGGCTTGGATCGCGTCGAGCAACATCATCGGGCTGGAGCCTTGCAGCCGGCCGTGGCCCGTGTGAATCTGAAAGGGCAAGTCGTGCTTGGCGCTTAGCTTCAGGATCTGCCAGAACATGAAGTCCTCAAAATCCTTTTTCTCCTGCGAAGTAAGCTCGGCCGTCGGTGTGCCGAATAGCGCGGCCGCGCGCTCCCTGGGAACTTCCTCGTAGCGCAGCGTGCGTTGATAGGCCTGGGTCGATTTGAGGCACACGGCGTCGGCGGCCACGGCCTCGGCAAAGATCGCGTCGACCACAGCCAGGTAGTCGTCGAATGTGGCCAGCGGCATCTTTTTTCGCTCGGCGAACAGGTAGGGGCTGTCGGCGTCGACAAACGCGTCGCGATGCGTGCCGCTGATGATTTGCGTGACGTTCAGCAGAGGTACGGAAAACTTGTACGCCCGGCCGAACTGCATCCTAGCCCAATAAGGATCGATCAGCATCAGCTCGATATTGGCCCGCTTGGTGACGACTTCGATGAGCCACTGGTCATCGCGGTAGTTGGCAAAGATTCGGTCGTTAAGTGTCCGTGCCTGGTCGGCGGTAATGGTGTCGAAATCGACTCCATAAAGATCGCGGAACGCGGGCAGCAGGTAGCGATAGGAGCTTGTGGCTCGCGCGGTATCGAAGTCGTGCTGACCGACCACCCACCAATCGTCGAACGATTTTCCCTCTGGCCAAGGCGCGAGTCGATTAATTCCGCCGAAATAGCTGCCCGCAAAGATGCTGTGCAGCGTCATCCCCTTGCCGCGATCGGTTGTGTCCAGATTGGGCAGTTCACCGAAGGGGCGCAGGTGATCGTGCGTATCGATGGCAGGCACTAAGTCGAGCGCGGCTTTGATGCGTGCGTAAAGCGGCGTGGTTTTGATGTCGGCCGCGTGCGTTTGGCCGGCCAGCGCGAGGAACACCGCCGTCAATAAAATTCGCAGCATTGCAAGGACTCCGGCGCTAGAGGGAGGAGCGTACGTCTACAATAGCACGCGGCCCGCCAACAAAAAGACCCAGGGAGTGTGGTCCCTGGGTTTAAATGATAAACCAGCAATGAGACGCGACGGACGCGCGGCCGCTCAGTTTTCCGTGGCCCTGGCCTTGCGAATCTCGATCTGGCCGTTGCTGGTGGCGGCGGTGATCGAAACGGCCGGGTTGTCGCCCACGGTACCGTTGAGGCGCGTGCGCTTCGACTTGCCCTCGCTCAAAATCGGAAAGTCGCAGTCGATGCGGCTGTTCGAGGTGGTTCCCTCGAACTTGAACGAGCTATCGACCGGCAGGACCAGCCGAATTTTGCCGTTGGATGTCTTCAGGAGATGGTCTCCCTTGGCCAGCGTGCCGCGAAACTCGATGCGGCCGTTCGACGTTTTCGCGTCGAGCTGAGCGTCGTTCGCGTCCACTTCGATACCCCCGTTGCTGGTTGCCAGCTTGATGGGTCCAGTCCCTTCGACG
>CAZUPX010000613.1:0-9074 GCA_964622155.1 uncultured Planctomycetaceae bacterium
CGAGGAATTGGCCAACGCCGAGGTCCAGACCCGAGGGCGCGATTTCGACGACAATCGATTAATCACCCGCCGGGAGTTGATTCTCGACGGCGCCGCAATCGCCGCGGCCGCCGATCCGGCCAGTGCCGACGCGGCCTTGAATCCCGACGACAGCCCGGTGTTGCTGGTCAACTCGTCTTTGACCGCTGCGCAGTTGGCCGATAAGCTGCTGGCCCGCTATGACCGCAATCGCGACGGAAAGCTGTCTCTGGGTGTACCGGGCCGCGAGATTCTTTTGAGCACCGAGGCACAGGGGCGGCTGGACGCGGACCGCGATGACCTTCTTGCTCACGACGAGTTGACGAAATTTCTGGACGGTCAGCCGGATATGGAGTTGCCGCTGGCAATGGGACAAGCCAGCGCTCGCGACCAGCGTGCCCGGCCGCGCGTCGCCGATCGAGAGTTTCGCGTGCGCAAGACGTTGCAGAACGGTTACGACATGAAGCTGGGCGAGGCCGAGGTCAAATTGTTTCGCAATAACCGCGACCCGCAACAGTCGGACGAAGCGAATTTTCGCACGCTGGACGCCGACAAGAACGAGTATCTCGATGAGAATGAGGCTCGCAACAACAACATCGGCAAATCGGCCTTTGCCGCCATGGATGTCGACGGCGACTCAAAGGTTGTCAAAGGTGAGTTCACAAGTTTTATGGGCCGGCAGACGGCCGCCGCATCGGTCCGCCTGCAACTGGAGGTGTCCGACGAAGGGCAAAGCCTGTTCGAGATGCTCGACACGGACAACAACGGCGTGCTTTCGCCTCGCGAGCTGCGCACCGCGGCTAGCGTCTTGGCCACGGCCGACAAAAACGGCGACGGCCGCCTGGCGGGAGACGAAGTTCCGCAACGCATGCGGCTGGAGGTGGTGCGCGGTGTCGACGCTCCGGCCGATGCCCGCGCCGTGCCTGTGACGGCCGCGATGTCCACAGCCAAAGCCTCGTCATCCGGTCCCACCTGGTTTCGCAAGATGGATCGCAACAACGACGGCGACTTGAGCCCCCACGAGTTCGTGGGACCGCTGGAAGCCTTTGAGAAACTCGACACCGATCACGACGGCTTCATCGATCGCCAGGAAGCCGAAGCCGAATGATCGCCTTGACCAGCCGAACGGCGGCTGGTGATATTGGCTGTCATGCGGCCCATCGATGATACTAGAGCGGCACAGTACCTGCGCGACACCGGCCGCATTGCGCCCGACGAAGTCGTCCGCGTGAGCGAACTGGCCGGCGGCGTCTCGAACATGGTGCTGTTGGTCGAGCGCCCCCAGCGGCCTGACGAAGACCTGGTGCTCAAGCAGGCTCGCGGGCAATTGCGCACGCAAAAACCGTGGTTTTCGAGGCTGGAACGAATCTGGCGCGAGGCCGACGTGCTGCGGGTTTGCTCGCGGCTAATCGGCTCGGCGCCCCCTCAACCCGATGCAGGCTCGGCACGTGTCGCTTCGACGCCACGAATCGTGTTTGAGGACCGCGACAATTATCTACTGGCCATCACAGCGGCGCCGCGGCCGAATACCGTCTGGAAAAACGACCTGCTGGCGGAGCATGTCGAGCCGGGAATCGCCACGGCCTGCGGCACGCTGCTGGCCACGCTGCACGGGGGCAGTTGGCTTGATCGCGAGGTCGAGCGCGAGCTCGGCGATGCCACGTTATTTGACGAATTGCGAATCGACCCGTACTACCGCACGCTGGCTCGTGAGCGCTCGGACGCGGCGCCGTTTGTCGAGCCGGTTATCGAGTCGCTTGGGGCGAATCGGAGGTCGCTGGTGCACGCCGACTTCAGTCCCAAGAATCTTCTGGTGTTTGACGGCGGCTTGATGATGGTTGACTTCGAGACCGGACATTTTGGCGATCCGGCCTTCGACTTGGGTTTCTTTACCAGCCACCTGGTGCTCAAGGCGTGCCACAAGATTCCTCGACACGAGGCATACCTCGCGCTCGTCGAGTCGTTTTGGCGGTCGTATTCGCCGGCCATGGAGCCGCGCATCGGCTCACTTGAGCTGAGGCAGCTTCAGTCGCGTGGCGTACAGCACTTCGCCGCTTGCGCCTGGGCCCGGCTCGACGGTAAAAGCCCGGTTGAGTATTTGACCGATGCGGGGCGTAGGGATCAAATGCGATCGTTGTGCCGCGAGGTGTTTGAGAGTGGCGTGGCGGACTGGCCCGGCGTGATGGCGCTGTGCCGTCGACGGTTCTTGGTGTGAAGCGGCATCAATACACTAACCCGACGCGCAAGCGAGGAATTCTTTCGAGTGCCCAGTTGGAACACGCACGCGGTAATCCGGCGACGGGGAATCCCTCGCTTGCCAACGTTATGCAAGTGATGTCGAGAGTCGTCTCTTCAACGCCGAAGGCGTTGCCAAAACTCGCCATCACTTGCATAACGTTGTTGCGCGTCGGGTTAATATGGGGTGGGGGTCTCGAGCTTGACTAAGATCTCAAAAATCATCGCTCGCGAAGTGCTCGACAGTCGGGGTGACCCGACGGTGGAGGCCGAAGTGCACACCACCAGCGGCGCTTGGGGTCGGGCCATCGCACCCTCGGGCGCCAGCACCGGCTCGGCAGAAGCACTCGTGCTGCGCGACGAGTCGAGCTCGCGGTTTGACGGCCGCGGCGTATTGCAAGCCGTCGGCCACGTGCGCGAAGTGATCGCGCCGGCACTGGCTGGCTGCGATCCGACCGATCAACTGGCCGTCGATCGCAAGCTCTTGGAACTCGACGCTTCGCCTCGCAAGACGAAATTGGGCGGCAACGCGGTGTTGGCTGTCTCGCTGGCCGCGGCCCACGCCGGCGCGGCCGTGCGCGGTGTGCCGCTGTATCGACACTTGAACGACGTGTTTCGCCAGGTCGATCCGACGGCACGCGAGCCGCGCATGCCCGTGCCGATGATCAACATGATCTCCGGCGGACTGCACGCGGGTGGGAATCTTGACTTCCAGGACTTCCTGATCGTGCCACAAGGCGCCGCTGACATCACGAACTCGCTCGAGTGGACCGTGCGCATCTACCGTCGTCTCGGCAGATTGTTGGCCGACAGTGGCTACGAAGGTCGCCTGGTCGGTGACGAAGGCGGCTATGGTCCGCGCCTCGACAGCAACGACCAGGCCTGCGAGCTCGTCGTCCGCGCCATCGAAGCCGTCGGATTGCGCACGGGCACTGATGTCTCGATTGCGATCGACGTCGCCAGCACGCATTTCTTCACCGGCGGCCGCTACCAACTGAGCGCCACCGGCGGCCGGCAGCTCACAAGCGCCGAGATGACCGACTACCTGGCCGGTCTCGTCGAGCGGTTTCCGATCACATCGATCGAAGATCCGCTGGCCGAGGACGACTGGGACGGCTGGCAGCAATTGACCGCGCGGCTCGGCGGACAAATCCAACTCGTGGGCGACGACCTGTTCACGACTAACGTCGATCGGCTGCGGCGGGGCATCGAGCTAGGCGCGGCCAACAGCATCCTGATCAAGGTGAACCAGATCGGCACGCTGACCGAGACGCTGGAAACGATCCGGTTGGCCCGCCAGTTTGGCTACCGCTACATCGTTTCCGCCCGCAGCGGCGAGACGGAAGACAAGACCATCGCCGACCTGGCGGTGGCCACGGCGGCCGACTCGATCAAGATCGGCTCGATCGTCCGCGGCGAGCGCCTGGCCAAGTACAACCAGTTGCTGCGGATCGCCGAGCAGCTTTAGACGCTCGCGACTTCACAGCCTCATGCTATCCCTCAACGATCACGTCGATCTTCTCGACGCCGTTCCAGGCGTACCCCTGCGGATTCCAGCCGATCGCGCCATCCATGGGCTGGCTGCGGCCCAGCGCGTCGATTGCCATTGCCCAAAGCTGGTGGACTCCGGGCGATAGTGTGAGCGGCGCCTGCCACGTGTACCAGGCGTAAGGGCTCTTGGGCACATCGAGCTCGGCTCGCTGCCACGTGCGGCCGGCGTCGGGCGAGACCATCACCGCCTCGATCCGCGCTTCGCCGTCGTTGAACGCCACGCCGCGGACGTGGACCTTGTGATTTGACAATTTTGCACGCGGCACGGGCGAGAGCACGACGCACTTGAGTTTCATGCGCCAGTTGGGCTCGCTGTTGGCAAACGTGAAATTGAACTTCTCGCCCGGCTTGATCGGAGTGCGCGGCGTGCGGTAGTGCGGAATCTGGCTGGTGTGATCGCTTTCGTGCGGTTCGAAGCGCAGCCGGCTGAGCCACTTGACGTGCATCGTGCCGTAATAGCCGGGCGTGACGAGTCTCACGGGTCCGCCGTGTATCGCTGGCAGTGGCTGCCCGCCCAGCGACAGCGCCACGATCGACTTTTTCAACGCCTCGTCGAGCGGAATGCTGTGCTCGAAATCCTGCTCGTTGGGCGCAGGTTCGTCTCGACCCTCGGCCGTCAGATAGACTGCTTCTTTTTTGATCTTCACGCCGAAGCGATCGACGATCGCCGCCAGCGGCACGCCGCCAAAAACAACGTTGCCCATGCCGCCGCGTCCCCAGGGCGTACCCTTGACCGGCGCCGCGGCGGCAAACAGCGAACGACCGCTGCCCGAACACTGGAGTACCATCTCGTGTTCCACCTGCGGCATGCTTGCCAGTTCGGCGGCGTCGATCGACTGGGTGCGATCCACCAGTCCGGCTAGATCGATCTTCCAACCGGCCAGCGGCAGCGGTTTGAGCGTGGCGGCATTGGCAGGCTGCTGATTGTTGCGCACGAAGAACAGCGGCGTCGGCGTGATAAGCTGCATCAGCAGAAGTTCCGGCGGAGTTTCGAAGACTGCCGGCCTAGCGGCGTGTACGATCAGTCGCGCGTCTTTACCTTCGACGAGTGACCCCGCGGGAGTCGATTCCGCGGCTGCGACGTGGTCTGGACACAGCGCTAGTGTGGCCATTCCGGCGGCTGCGGAAAGAAACACGCGGCGATCCATGCTGCGCGAAGTTGTCGAGTCCGTGAGCCGACTCCTCGATGATTCATCCAAAGATTCACCTCCAGACCACCTGGCAAATCAGGCACTTTGTTCGAATTCTATCCCGGAATGTTGCTCTCGGATACACGTCGGCAGATCGCCATTTTCCCGGCGAGGAGATTGTGGTAATCTTCCCGCCTGCGAGCAACGAAATAAACAAGGGCCGGCCATTGCGAGTTGCGATCGTCCACGACTGGTTCATCAGCTATGCCGGCTCGGAGCGGGTGGTCGAGCAGCTCATCGCGCTATTTCCGCAGGCCGAGGTGTTCAGCCTGTTGGACTTTCTACCGGCGCACCAGCGGGGTTGCCTGCGAGGAAAGCAGGTCGCGACCAGTTTCTTGCAACGGCTGCCGTTTGCACGGCGACATTACGCGAAGTATCTAGCTTTGATGCCACTGGCGATCGAGCAGCTCGATCTGTCACCCTACGACCTCGTGCTCTCGAGCAGCCATTGCGTCGCCAAGGGTGTACTGACCTTGCCCGACCAACTGCACGTCAGCTACGTGCACACGCCCATGCGTTACGCCTGGGACGCACAGCACGAATACCTGGCCGGCGCGGGCATGGAGCGTGGCGTCCGGAGTGTGCTGGCACGCTGGTTGCTGCACAAGATGCGTACCTGGGACGCGCGTTCGGCGAATGGAGTCGACGCGCTGGTGGCCAATTCGCATTTTATCGCCCGCCGGATCATGAAGGCCTATCGCCGGCAGGCGCACGTGATTTATCCGCCCGTCGATGTCGAAGCCATTACGCCCGGCCGGGCGCGAGACGACTTTTACGTCACAGCCTCGCGGCTAGTGCCCTACAAGAGAATCGACCTGCTTGTGGACGCTTTTGCCGAACTCTCGGATCGACGGTTGATCGTGATCGGCGACGGGCCGGAATTCGGCCGATTACAGGCCCGGGCGAGCAAGAATGTCACGTTAGTAGGCTATCAAGACACGGCGACGATGCACGATTACCTGCGCCGCGCCAGAGCGTTCGTCTATGCCTCGCGCGAGGATTTCGGCATCGCCCCGGTCGAGGCGCAGGCCGCTGGCACGCCGGTGATCGCGTATGGCCGGGGCGGCGCGGCGGAAATCGTGTGCGGGCTCGAAACCTCGCGGCCCACCGGTGTCCTGTTTGGCGAGCAAGCCCCCACGGTCATCGTCGAGGCTGTCCGCGCATTCGAGCGCGAAGAGGATCGCATCACGCCGGCCGAATGCCGCGCTAATGCCCTGCGGTTCAGCGTCCAGCGGTTTCGCCGCGAAATGCTCGCGTTTGTCGACCAACAGTGGCGAGGTTTCGCGCAGCAGATTTCGGCAAACACGGTTGGGAACCTGCCGCTTATCGGGATTCCCGGTTCGTCGAACGACGTGCCAGGGCTCGATCTTGCGCGCCGCGCGGCATGACAATCTGCTAGCAGTGACCCGTCGCCGTTGTCGCTCGGGCCGGCCGCAGGGTCGCTGCATTCGCAGATTTGCAGTCGAAAACGACGACCAGTCGCGGTCGAGATTCGCCTTGATCGGGGTATGGCGCCCCGTTACACTTCGCCGCGAAAATGCCGCCGAAACGCGCTTGCACGCTCCATCCATCGTGCTGCTGGCAGGGAGGCCAGGACATGGTAGCTTACGTCGTTCAAATTTGGCGGCTGCGATACTTCTGGTCGTCGCTGGTGCGGATCGACTTGCGCAATCGCTACCGGCGGAGTGTGCTGGGTATGGGGTGGTCGCTGCTGCACCCGATCTTGATGACGACCGTGCTGTGCGCGGTGTTCTGCCCGTTGTTTAAGGCCGATTATCGAACGTTCGCGCCGTACTTGATGGCTGGGCTGGCGTTCTGGAACTTCGCGGTCAGCACGACCTCGCAAGGCTGCCATTGCTTCATCCAGGGCGAATCGTATATCCGCCAACAGGCCGCGCCGCTGGCGATCTATCCTTTGCGCACGGTGCTGGGCACCGGAATTCACTTCGTCGCGGCTCTGGTGGTCGTCCTGGTGTTTAGCTGGGGCTTTCAAGGATTCAACAACCTGCCGTCGCTCGTGAGCCTGGTGCCGACATTGGCTCTGATGCTGGTATTCGGCTGGTCGCTGGCTCTCTGCTGCGGCATGACGAACGTCATCTTTCAGGACACACAACACCTGGTCGAGATCGTGTTCCAGGTGCTGTTTTATCTCACGCCGGTCATGTACCCGGCCAAGATGCTGGCCGAGCGTAACATGAATTGGGTGGTACAGTGGAATCCGTTGGCGGCGTTTCTCGAGCTGGTGCGCGCGCCGATTCTCGAAGGTCAGCTTCCCTCGGCCAACGCGTACGGCGTGGCGCTAACGCTGGTGACGCTTCTGGCCGCGACGGCCGTGGCGGCGCTGACGAAGCTCGAACGGCGGCTGATTTTTCATCTCTAGGCCGCCACGCGGACCGTTGCGGAATTAGATCGTACTTCGGAGAGAATTCGGCCCATGGCCTTGATCGACCTTGAACATGTCGGGCTGACGTTTCACGTGCGCACGTACGGCCGGATCACGTTCAAAGAGTACGTGCTCAAGGAAAAGTTCCGCCGCCGCAAGGCCTCAACGATGGAAGTGCGGGCCTTGGAGGACGTCAGCCTGCGGCTGAAGGAAGGAGAGCGGGTAGGCATCATCGGCCCCAACGGGGCCGGCAAAAGCACGCTATTGCGCGTGCTGGCCGGAGTTTATCCACCCACCGCCGGCCGGCGAACCGTCACGGGCCGCATCGCCTCACTGTTCGAAATCACGTTGGGCTTCGAGATGGACGCCAACGGGTGGGAAAACATCGGCTTTCGTAGCTATTTTCAGGGCGAGACCCCGCGCACCCTCCGCGGTAAGATCGCGCAAATCGCCGAGTTCAGCGAGCTGGGTAAGTTTCTCGACATGCCGCTGCGCTACTACTCCGCCGGTATGTTGGTCCGTCTGGCGTTCTCGATTGCCACGTCGATCGAGCCGGAAATCCTGCTGGTCGACGAGGTGCTCAGTGCTGGCGACATGTCATTTCAGTGCAAGGCTCGCGCCCGAATTGAGCGGCTGCTGAACGACGCGCGGTTGGTCGTACTGGTCAGCCACGATTTGAAATCGCTGGCGAATCTGTGCGACCGGGTGATCTGGCTCGACCATGGGCGGATCTGCCAGGCGGGACCCGCGGGACACGTGATCGCGGCCTACCAGCAAAGCGCACAGGTCGCCGCGCACCAGGCAGCCTAAGCGACAACAGGCCAAGGGAAAGGGGAGTTGACGGTCGCATTGCCCAACTGGCTAGCCACTCAGGCGACCCGTTCCAACGAGCAAGGTCCGGGAAGAGTCAGCGTCGTTGGAACGCGCGCCGGCGCGTTCTTCAACCCGTGAAGCAATTCAACCCACTGCCGGCAACAGAGATCCGGACGGTACAATTTAATGCGCTCGCGGCCGCGCGCGATCAGGGTTGCCCTCAGCGCGGCCGATTCATCCGACGCCACAAGTCGTTCGATCGCTGTGGCGATCGATGTCACATCGTAGGGATTGCAGTACAGCGCGGCGTCGCCCAGGACCCAGCGATGCGCAGGAATGTCGGAAGCAATCACCGGCGCATCGCAGGACATAGCTTCCAGCGGCGGTATTCCGAAGCCCTCACTATACGACGGAAACACGAAGGCCTCGGCGTGCGTGTACAGCACTCGTAGTTCGTCGGCGGTAACTCTTTCCAAGTGGATCAGCGCGTCACGGTACAGCAATTCTCTCATGGCGGCCAGGATCGGCTTGCACTTCCAGCCCCGCCCGCCCACGATCAACAGCTTGAGATCGCCAGTCTCGCGTCGAATTGAGGGACGAGACTTGAGGACATTGAAGGCCTGAATTAAACCCACAAAGTTTTTCCGCGGCTCCAGGGCGGAAACACACATGATGTAGCTTTGCTTCTGCTCCCGCGACTTATGCGATCGTTGCCCTGTCGCAGTTGACCATCGACTGTCGATAATGGAGTTGACAATATTCGGATTGGAATCGGGTGCGTAGGCGTCAGATAGCATGCATGGAATCGTCACGCTTCGCGCGCGCAGATCGGGGTAAACCGCGGTCAAGTCGTCGCGCGTCGGTTCGGAGTTACATACGAAGAA
>CAZUPX010000614.1:0-11144 GCA_964622155.1 uncultured Planctomycetaceae bacterium
CGGCGGTCTCGGCGGCGGCAATGACTTTTTGGGGGCGTTTGCCCCTGGCCTGCGTCCCGAGCCGCTGCAAAAGGGACTGGCCCGTTTTGTGCCGGCCGGGTCGAAGTTGATTTTCCAGATGCACTACACGCCCAATGGCTCGACGCAAAAGGACCGCAGCTACTGCGGATTCGTTTTCGCCGATCCTAAAACCGTGAAGAAGGAGGTCCGTGTCACGAGCGCTATTAACGCCGTGTTCCAGATTCCGCCGGGCGAAGGCGATTTTCCGGTCGCGTCCCGCTACATCTTCGTCGACGACGCGGATTTGCTCACGTTGATGCCACACATGCACCTGCGCGGGAAGGCGTTCCGCTATGAAGCGACCTATCCGGATGGCAAGAAGGAAGTCTTGCTCGACGTGCCAAATTACGACTTTGGCTGGCAGACCAACTACCGCCTGACCGAGCCGAAGTTCATGCCCCGCGGCACGAAGTTGGATTGCTACGCCAAGTTCGACAACTCGGAGGAGAACCTCAACAATCCCGATCCGAAAGTTCCGGTTCGCTTCGGCGACCAGACGTTCGAGGAAATGATGATCGGGTTCTTCGAGGTGACGCCAACCCACGAAGACCGCCAGAACCCCAAGGCGGACTACAAGCCGCTGTCCCGAGTCGATCGGTTCAACGTGATCCTGGCCGCGACGAAAGGTGAGCCCGACGACAACGTCAAGATCGGCGCCTACATGGCGCTCTCTGATCCGGGTATCTTCCGGCAGTACGGGTTTATCCTGCGAACCATGGTGCCACAAATCGACCGGCTGTGCATTACGGCTGTCCAGGATGGCAAGCTCACCGAGTTGATGGGCCCGATGGGCGGTGGGCATGGCCGGCATGGCGGGGGCGACCACGCCGACAAGGGTCAAGGCGGCGAGGAAGAAGTTGAAAAGTTGATCGCCGAAGCCAAAAAGAAGGCGGGTAAACACGGCGGCGCGAAGATGCCCGAGAGTGTCCTGAGTCCGTTGCCCGCCGTCGACGCCCAGGGTGAAGACCTGGCCGCCTATGCCACCGGATCGAAGGTGGTCGTGAACAATGACCTTTCGAAAGCCAAGGGCAAGCTGATGGAAATGATGGCCAAGCGCGGCGCCAAGTCGAGTGTTCACGTTCCGGTGGAGATCAAGGGCGTCAAGGCCACGATCAACTTCTGGAGCGCCGACGCCAACGCCTTCTCACCGCAAGCCGAAGCTCTGCTGACCGAAGTCGCCAAGATCATGACAGCACCGAAGGACAACGCTCAGGCGTCGGCTAAGTAGGCCGTTGCTCAAGCAGTCGAAGAGAACTCATACCGAGGCGGTCCACTGCGGATCGCCTCGGTTTTTTTCCTCGGTGGCCCAGAAAACTCGTTGTCGGCGCCAAGAACGTCGGCCGGTCGACCAAAAAGTTGTTTGCAATCATACGGCAACTGATTCAGACTGACGGACCCCAAGCGGTGCGTGCCGCCGCTGTCAGATTTACTGGAGGAAGCCAACCATGGTTGCTTGGCGTATAACGGCGTGGGGTTGTTTGCACTTGCTTGTGGCGTCGTGGGCACCATTAAGCGCGGCTGACGGGCCGTTAGAAGCCGGCGTCGCAACCGCCGACATCACACCCGAGCCAGGCCTGATGCTGTGGGGTTATAGCAATCGGACGCACGGAGCGACCGGCATGCTTGACCCGCTGATGGCCAAAGCCGTCCTGCTTCGCTCGGGCGAGCAGTCGGTCGCTATCGTGTCGCTCGACTTGGGTCGCACGCCCGAGGAAGCGGTGTTGGCAAAAGTCCGCGCGCGGACGTTGGCCGAATGTCGCATCTCGAACCTGTTCATCACGGCCAGCCATACGCACCACGCACCGGCGATGGAGTCGCCGCAGGATCGCCCCAATCCATACGCCGAGCAGATCGGCAACAAGATCGCCGAGATTATTTGCAAAGCTGCGGACAAAATGGTTCCCGTACGCATTGGTGTAGGCCGTGGGACGGCCGACTTTGCCCACAATCGACGAAAATTCCTGCCCGACGGTCGTGTGGCCATGCAATGGCGCAACGCCACTCGCGAACCGACCGATCCGGTCGATCGGGAGTACGCCGTGATTCGCTTGGACCGCACTGACGGTACCACGCTGGCCGTGCTATTTAACTACGCCTGTCACCCGGTCGTTATGGGGGGTGACAACTACCAGTACAGCGCCGACTACGTGGGCCGAGCGTGCTCGGTCGTCGAAGATCAACTCAATACGAAGTGCCTGTTCCTGCAGGGCGGTTGCGGCAACATCAATCCGTATATGGACAAGACGCCGCTCGATCAGGGCGGCGTCGACGAGATGCGCAAGATGGGGCGCGGCCTGGGCGAGCTACTGGCCAAGACGGCGTCTGAAACGAAGACCAGCGTGCCGGCGCATCCGTCGCTGAAGTTCGAGTCGCGAAATATCGCCGTGCGTGTGCGCTGGGACTTGGACGACCCCGAAGTTCGCGCCGTGCTCAGTAAGGCGTATGGCCCGCGTTTTGACAACTATCTGGCAAAAACGATCAAGAACAACTTGATCCCATGTACGCTGACCACGTTGGTCATCGATGACAATCTCGCGCTGGTCGGGATGCCCGGAGAGATCTTCGTGCAGTTTCAGACCGCGATCAAAACTCGCTCGCCCGTGGCGAACTCGTTCCTGGTGGGTTATACCAACGGCTACCACGGGTATTTCCCCACGCTCCGCGATGCCGCGGCCGGCGGCTACGGCGGCAAGACCGCCACCTATGTCGAGCCCGGTGCCGGCGAGCGTTTGACCGACGAAGCGCTGATTACGCTCTACAAGATGACCGACCACTTGCACGACAAACCGCGCACCGAGGATTTCAAGCTCATTGAATATGACGAAATCAAAAAGGAAGCCGACGCTAAATCGCGGAAGTGAGCCGCGTGCCCGTTGATTCCATGTCGAATCCAACAAATAGTTCTGACCCCTTTTTTGCGACGCCGTCGATGATCATCGACGCCGGCACCGTCTATCGCAACATCGAGCGGCTGAGCACCTACGCGGCCGAACACGAACTGGGCATTCGGCCGCATACGAAGACCCACAAGTCGCGGCAGTTGGCGGCGCTGCAAATGACGGCCGGTGCGATCGGGTTGACTGCGGCCAAGGTGGGCGAGGCTGAGGTGATGGCCGAGGTGGCCGACGACATCCTGCTGGCATATCCGGCCATCGATCCGGCCCGCACGTCCCGCGTGTGCAAGCTGGCCAGGCATGCCACGGTCAGGGTGGCCGTTGATTCGCTCGAGGGGGCCAAGCGGTTGGGCGAGGCGGCCAACCGGGTGTCGGCGACCATTGGCATCCTGGTCGATTTCGACGTCGGAATGGGCCGCACCGGACTGCAGACCGCGTCCGAGTGCCTGAAGGTCGCCCAATTTGTTGATTCGACGGCCGGCCTGCGGCTCGATGGGCTGTTCTGCTATCCGGGCCACATCGGCAGGCCGCCCGATGAGCAGTCGGACTTGCTGCAGGACGTTTCCGACAAGCTCGATGAAGCGCTGCGGCTTTGGGACTCACACGGCTTGCAGGCCCGGATCGTTTCGGGCGGATCGACGCCGACGGCCTATCAATCCCACCTGGTGACCGAATACACCGAGATCCGTCCCGGCACGTATTTGTACAACGACATGAACACCGTCCGCGGCGAGTATTGCTCGCTGGACGATTGCGCCGCGCGGATTCACTGCACCGTCGTCAGCACGGCGGTGCCGGGACAGGTTGTGATCGACGCGGGCAGTAAGACGCTGACCAGCGACTTGTGTGGCCCAGCGCCCGATAGCGGATTCGGCTACATCGTCGAGTATCCCGAGGCGCGCATCACCCGGCTCAGCGAAGAACACGGACAGGTCGATATCCGCGCCTGCTCAAAGATCCCAGTGATCGGTGAGCACGTCACAGTCATCCCAAATCACATTTGTCCCTGCGTAAACCTGCAAGACGCGGTGTGGTGGCGCAATGAAGACGGCGGACTGGAGAAGTTAGTCATCGACGCACGCGGAAAGCTGACTTAGGAATGGGGTCGGGGGTCAGGAACGAAAAGTTGAGCGCAAGCGATTCCTACTTCGTCCCTAATCCCCAACCCCCAGCCCCTGACCCCTACTTGTCACTCCGGCAGTTCCTCTTGTGTCGGTTCGGGTAACCAAAAGCTCAGAATACTGCCGACCAGGAAGACGCATAGTGCGACTACGGCGGCCGTGTTTGTCAATCGATCTGCGGGCAAGTCTCCCGGAGCATACTTACTGGCCAGCGTCGTGACGGCGGCAAAGGAGGTACCGATCATGCGGCCGCCAATGTTAGCCGCAAAGCCTTCGCCAGTGCCTCGCAAGTGCAACGGATAGACTCGGGGCAGATAATTGCCCCAAAAACTGAATTGAGCAACGACAAGAAAACCAGCCAGAAACGCGCCCATCGTGAACGCGTTGAGGCTTACCGCAGGCGTCCAGACAAAAATCAGTGGAACTACGATCAGACCAGGCCACTGAAAGACTCGCAGGAGTGCTCGACGACTGACGATACGCACCGCCAGGATGGCCAGCGCGAAGCGACCGACGAGGCCGCCAATCTCCTGTATCTTGCCGATCCAGGCCGCATTTTCCTGCTCGATCTTCTTCTGTTGAGGCATAGCCATGCCGGCCGTCTCGGCCTGGACGTCGGGCACGCCCGGGATGATCTGCGGAATCTGCTGAATGGCACCGAAGGCCGCGCCGTAGCTGCATGCAAACATGAGCGTCGTGATGATCGTCGTACGGCGCAGAGCGGGTGAAAACAGTTCCCCGATGCTTGGGCGATGCAGCGTTCCCTCGGCCCGCTTTCGCGCCCAAATCGGCGATTCGGGCAGGAACGGCCGGATCAAGAGCAAGGGCAATGCGGGTACGAGCCCCGACATGAGCGTGTAACGCCACGGTGCATGACCGTCCGAAATTTGTCCTCCCAAAAAACTCAACGACTCAGGCAAGACAATGCCGGGCAATTGGTCCTTATACTGCACAATCAACCCGTAAACGCCGGCCACAAGCAACCCGCCGAGAGATGAAAATGCCTGCGTGTACCCCAACACGTTTTCGCGCTGCCGCGGGTCAGTAAACAGTTCGGCCAGCCATGCGACGGCGGCCACGAATTCGACGCAAACCCCCACGAAAGTCGTGCATCGTAGGATGAGCAGCATTTCGATGGTCGTCGAAAAACCGGCCGCAAACGCGGAAAACGCGTAGATCAAGATACTCCAGGTGAGCACCCGGCGTCGCCCGAGCCGGTCGGTCAGGTAGCCGCCCAAAAGCCCGAAAACTCCACCTGCCACGGCGGGCAGGTAAAACAGCATAGACCCCCACCACAAGAACCCGTCGCTGCCCGGTTTGAAGCCGGTCAGGTCCATAATCAGGTCCTTGATAATCAGCGGCATCATGAGCAGCTCGTAGATGTCGAAGGCAAAGCCGATGGCCGCCATCGAGACTATCAACCACTCAGTCGGCGTCAGCCGGCGGGAGCCGGTGGGGACAGCATGCATGGCGTGAATCCGGGCGTGGAAAGGCTGGCTGTTCGCCAAGGGAGGCCGTGGTGCCGATGATAGTTGACGCACGACGGCCCTGGCAAGGATGTGGTCAGTCACGCTCGGGATTGGCAAGCTCAATCCACGTGGAAGTCGCGACGAATAAATCCCGCATCGGCATTGAAAAAGGTGGGCTTTGGAGGCAGACCCTGCTTGTCGATCCTGGCAACGGATGGTATAAGCACGCGAGTTTAGGCTGTCGCCCCAGTGCGGGTGCGCGCTACCAGGATGGAACAAGTCGTGGAGGGATTCGTCGACAATGAATCGTTATGAAGCCGCGTCCATCGCGGTACCCGCGGGCAGCTCGTTGCCGGAAGAAAACGAGGAGCCTCCAGGTAAGCCTCGCCGGCACCCAAAATGGAATGAAGTGCCGGAGAATCTTTGGGACGACTGGCGTTGGCAGACGCAGAACGCCATTCGGACGACCTCTCAGTTGGCCGAATTCTTCTCCTACGGCTCTCAGGAGCGAGCCGCCCTGGAGAGTCTCGAAGAGCGGTACAAGCTGGCGATCCCGCCCTACTACTTGTCGCTGATCGACGTCGACGATCCGTGCGATCCGATCGGCTTGCAGGCGCTCCCCTCGCCGCTCGAGGACTCCAGCACGGCCGGAGTCGAGTTGGACGACCCGTTGGACGAGGACAAGGACTCTCCGGTGCCAGGCCTGACGCATCGGTATCCCGACCGAGTGCTCTTGGTCACAACGCACGTGTGCACCATGTACTGCCGCTTTTGTACGCGCAAGCGCGTCACGATGGACCGGGACGGATGGGACGCCCCCAGTCACAACGACGAGCGAATGGTCGGCTACGTCCGCGATCATCGAGAAGTGCGCGACGTGATCATCTCCGGAGGCGATCCGCTGTCACTGCCAGTCGCACGGCTACGGTGGTTGATCAACGAGCTGGCCGAGATCGACCATGTCGACGTAATCCGGATTGGCACGCGCGTACCGGTCACGCTGCCGCAGCGGCTGTTCGATCGCGAGCTGATCGACACGCTGAAGGCCGTCGGCAAGATATGGATTCAAACTCATTTCAATCACCCGCGTGAGATTACGCCGGCCTCGGCTCTGGCGTGTCGCAACCTGGTCAACGCCGGCATGCCGATCAGCAATCACGCCGTGCTGCTCAAGGGAGTGAACGACTCGGTGGCCACGATGCGGCAATTGGTGCGCGGCCTGCTGCGAATCAAGGTGCGGCCGTATTACCTGTTCCACTGCGACCCGGTGACCGGCGCCGGTCACTTTCGCACTTCGATCTGGAAGGGGCTGGAGATCATCGAGGGTTTGCGCGGGCACGTCTCGGGGCTGGCCGTGCCGACCTACGTAGTCGACGGATTGCACGGGGCCGGAAAGATTCCGGTCATGCCCAATTATCTGGTCTCGGCTTCCGACAACGCGGTGGTCCTCCGTAATTACGAAGGACTGTTGTTCCGTTATGCGCCGGAGGACCGGGCCGGCGACGTCGATGGCGGGTATGCCACACAAGGCGTCAGTTCGTTGTTGGCGGGATCGCGCGACGTGTTGATCCCCGATGGAACGCCGCGTATGGCTCGTCGACAAGAGCACGGCGAAGGCGGGGCCGAATCGAGCCAACCGGACGTCATCCAGATCAACGGCTACCAACGCGAGGAAAAGCCTCGGTTCCCGTGGACCTGGCTGCCCCGAGCCAAATAGGACGGTGGTATCGGATTGTGCCAGGAGGCACATGGAACCGGATTAGATATTGGCGCCGTAGCGCGATGCGTAGCGGCCCGTCAAGAAAGTAGAGACTCTCCGCTTGAGAATCGGCCTGACTTTCAATGCCCGGTTGGCCGACACGGATGGCCAGCCGACGTCACCGTCGCGCGATTCTCGGCTTGGCTACCTGCGATTGCCGCGCGACGACCACGAGGAAGAGTTCGACTCGCTGCAAACCATCGTCGCTGTGGCCGGCGCCCTGGAAAGCCTCGGCCACGAGGTTGAGTTGCTCGGCGATGGCGAGCCGATGCTGCGGCGACTGCTCAATGGTCCGCGCCCGGATCTGGTCTGGAACTTTGCCGAAGGCACCGGCAATGGCCGCACGCGCGAGGCACGGGTGCCAGCTGTGCTCGAGATGCTCGAGGTTCCGTACACAGGCTCCGATCCACTGACACTGGCGGCCACGTTGGACAAGGATTGCGCCAAGCGCCTGGTGACGCACGACGGTGTGCAGACACCGGCATGGCAATTGGTTGACGGCGCGGCGCCGGATATCGGGTCGCGACTGATCGAGGCACAAATCCAATTCCCGGTGTTCGTCAAGCCGGCTTTTGAGGGCTCGAGCAAGGGAATTCTGTCGACCAGCATCATCCATGACCGGGAGCAGTTGATCCACGCGCTTGAGGAATTGGCCGAGGTCTATCGCCAGCCGGTGCTGGTCGAAGAGTTTATCGATGGCGACGAGCTGACCGTTGGTCTGATTGGCAACGGCGTGCCCGACGTGTTCGGCATCATGCGGGTTGTGCCCCGTTCGACCCAGGGTACGTTCGTGTACAGCCTGGAGGTCAAACGCGATTACTTGGCGCTGGTCGATTACCAATGTCCGGCGCAACTGACGCCGCGTGACACCGCGGCGGTGCGACGATCGGCTTTGACCGCCTGGCAGGCGCTGGGCTGCCGCGACGTCGCGCGGATCGATTTTCGCCTGCGCGACGGCGTTCCCTACTTTCTCGAAGCCAATCCCCTGCCCGGCCTCTCGCCAGAGTCGGGAGATATGGTCCTGATGAGCCGCTTGCTGGGCATCGAGCATCGTGAGCTGGTCGCACTCATTTTGCAGGCGGCCTTGGAACGGCTGCACCTCGATGTCGTCCCAGTCGCCGCCACTACCTTTCCAGCCGTGAACCGCAATTACTGACGCCTGAGCCACGAATGTCGCAGGGACGACCAACGGGAGTCCCGGAAATCTCGATTGTCCAGACCCGAATCGCCCGCCATTGTCATTTCAGGTATCAATAAACGCCGATGAAGCCATTGGAAGTTTTGGTCGTCTATAACGAGCCCACGTTGCCCGCTGACGATCCCGATTCGGCCGCCGAGGCTGACGTGCTTGAATCCGTCGAGTTCGTGTCGTCGGCGCTAGCCGCCCGGGGCCACCACGTTCGCAGACTGGCCATCGGTTCTCTGAGCCAACTCTTCGACGCCTTGCCCCAATTGCCCTCGGCCGATGTCGTTTTCAATCTTGTCGAGGGCCTCGATGGGGTCGGCCAGGGCGAATCGCAAGTTGCGGGCATGTTTGAGCTGCTCGGGTATCCGTTGACCGGTTCGGCCAGCGAGTGTCTGGCCTTGGTGCGCGACAAACCGCGAACGAAATGGCTGCTGCGAGGCGCGGGGCTGCCGACGGCGCCGTTCGAAATGCTGGCTCCCAAGGACCCGATTGATTGCTCGCAACTTCGCGCGTTACTAGCGGGCGGTCCCGTAATCGTCAAGCCGGCCCACGAAGATGGCAGCCTCGGCATCAGCTCGGAAAGCATCGTCACCGACTGGGGTTCGCTCGAGCGACAAGTAACTCGGGTGCGCGAGCGCTACGGGGCGGTGACGGCCGAGCGATTCGTCGTCGGCCGCGAGTTCAATGCCGCGGTGATCGCGCTGCCGAACCCATTGACGCTTCGGTTGGCAGAGATCGAGTTTTGTGGCAATGGGCGGCCCGGCTGGCAGATCGTGACGTACAACGCCAAATGGGACAGCGGCAGCGCTGAGGACCGCGCGACGCCCACGTGCTGCCCGGCAATCGTCGATGCGACGGCGGCCGAGCACATGCGACAATTGGCGCTGGCGGCGTTTCGCGTTACCGGCTGTCGCGACTACGCGCGCATCGACGCGCGCCTGGATACCGAAGGGCGGCTGTTCGTGCTGGAAGTCAACAGCAATCCCGATATCGGCCCCACAGGAGGTTTTGCTCGCGCGCTCGAGGTGGCCGGGCTGGCGTACGAAGACTTCGTCGATCGTATGGTGCGTGGCGCGGCGAAGCGCGCGACCTGCGAAGCTCACAACATCGGCCGCGCAGCCGCCGGAGGCAATTGACCGCGAGTCGCGGCCGGTCCGGCAGTCCGATGGAATCGGGGCCATCACAACCGTGTGATGTAGCAGCCCGCCGAATAAACCAACGAGCTGCTAACCTGCCGAGGAATTCTGTAGCCGGGGTCTGTGACCCCGGAATTTCCGATAATGCTCCGGCCTCGAAGAATCCAGCTACAACTATTCAACAGACTGCTTCCCGTCCACGCGCCGATACAGTCCCAGATTCTGCTCGGACCGCGTCCGGTCGCGTGGCGCGTTCGACGATCCCAAGCGGAATCGCGAGAAACGAACAGTCTTCGGCACTGAGTTGAAATCTTGTCGCCCCGACTATCTTTTGAATTGAGCCCTTTTGCCAGAACGTCGAAGGGCCTTTGTGCTGAAGTCCCCGGCCAACATCTCACGTCACTCTGAGTTCAATCCGCGCGAAGCGTGAGTAGGGTATTCCTCGGTGGTTGCCGCAATTCACCGGGGCGATTGCACCTTTCAACGGTTCAAACGGCCTGAACGTCTTCGCAGATCGATTCGACCGACGATACGCCGTCGGCCACGATTTACTGCCGTCAGCCAAGTCAGAATCGCCGACGCGACCCGCTGGGAATTTGAGCGACTAAAAGCGCCTCAGTCAGCGACTGCTTTGCTCGATATCGCGCGACGCAACTGGTATGCTTTATGCTTGGCATGGCAACAGGCCAGGAATCCCTTGCCCCGATCAAGGTAAAATCGCTCGTGCCGTTCACCGCAGGCACAAAACTCGGCGTGTTTGAAGTCTCGGCACTGCTTGGCGCCGGTGGAATGGGCGAGGTTTATCGCGCGCGGGACACGCGGCTCGATCGAGATGTCGCCATCAAGGTGCTACACGACTCGATGGCGACAACACCCGAGGCATTGGCACGATTCAAACGTGAGGCCAAGGCGGTGGCCGCCCTTTCTCATCCCAACATTCTGGCCATCTATGACGTGGGTGTCCAAGAGGACGTGTCCTACGTTGTGATGGAGCTTCTCGAAGGCGAAACGCTGCGCTCGCGGATTGCTGGATCGGCAATGAGTTCCCGGAAGGCCGTTGAGGTGGGCATCGCCATCGCCGATGGTTTGTCCGCCGCGCACGCGAAGGGCCTCGTGCATCGCGACCTTAAACCCGAAAACATCTTCCTGACCAGCGACGGCCACGTAAAGATCCTAGACTTCGGCTTGGCGCGCTCGACAGGAGCGGTCCAGGCCGCGGCGAACGATCCTGGCAATTCACCCACGCTGACCATCGCGAGCACACCAGGAGCGATTATTGGAACACTTTGCTACATGGCCCCGGAGCAAGCCCGAGCTTTGGCCACCGACGCACGCACGGACATTTTTGCCTTCGGTTGCGTGATGTACGAAATGCTCACGGCACAGCGAGCGATTCTCGGTGAAACGGTCGCTGACACGATGACTGCCATTCTCAAGGACGAGCCCAAGAGCGCTGGATCCATCTCCGCCGGTGTAGGGCCAGAGCTTGAGCGGCTTATCGAGCGGTGCCTCGAAAAGC
>CAZUPX010000615.1:0-3055 GCA_964622155.1 uncultured Planctomycetaceae bacterium
GAACCCAATATCTGTCCAGCCATTGCGACAGTCGCCGAGCGTCGATCTCCAGCAAGCCGTCGGCTAAAGGGCGATCGCTATACAGCCGCTCGACCAGGCTTGCCACCAGCGCGGCCACGCGGGCGGCAAACTCGCGTTCAGCTTGATTGCCGGAAGAGAACAGCTCGCGCTGCTCGTCGAGGCCCTGGTGCAGGGCCGCCAATAGTTCGTGCAGCATCTGGCCGCGGCCCAGATAGTCGGTTGCCAACAGGGGATCGTCGAGCGGTTCAAGCCCGACCACGCGATCTAAGAAAAACTGATAGGGACACATTGCGTACTGCTCAAGCTGGCTGGCACTCCAGCAGTGATTGGGACCGAATTGTTCGCCGAGCACGCGGCGTGCCGCGGGTGACGTGACCATGCCTTCGTACGGGCCGTACGAGACTCCGCCTTGGCGCGAACTTGACGCCCGCAGCCCGGCCATGATGTTGCCGGCGGCAGCCGACGTTGCCGCGTGCCGGTGAAGCTCGACCAACATTGCTGTCTCGCCCTCAATCGCAGCGGCCACGGCTCGCACGCGGAAATCGCGCGGCGTCAATACGTCGTCGGACGCGGGTAATGGGCTCAAATCCGCGGATTCGTGGCGCTCGATCGAGTGAGTGCCGAAAACGCGCTCAATTTCAGTAAGATAGGGGCTTGCCGACAGCGGCTGCGCCGCCTGGTCCAAGGCAGGATAGCTCAGCGTGAGTCGTCGCGTGGCGCGCGTGATCACTTCATAAAACAGCAGCATCTCGTAAGCACTGCGCTCGGCCGTTGATACAAGCGGCAAACCCGCGTCCGCCAGTCGCCGGACATCGGCCTCGCTGAGCAGACAGTCTTCGCGGGCCGCCGCTGGAAAAGCGTTTTCAGCCAAGCCCGCGACGAACAAATAGGGAACGGAGAGATTGCGAACATTCTCGGCCGACAGTACTCGCACGCGCCCCACCTCATCGTGCCGCGGTGGTGGCGATTCCGAGCGCAACACCTCGCTCAGATAATCCAACAGCTCGCGGCGCGACATTTCAGCCCCCGCATTTCCCAGCCAACCCTCCAGCCGCTGCACCGACTCCAGCGCCGAGAAAAAGGGGTCAGAACTATTTTCTTTGGGTTTAATAAATCGTTCTGACCCCTTTGTTTGGCGGCCCTTTGTTTGGCCGGTGGCCGCGGCGAGGTCGTTGAGGACGGCTGCCCAGGCAATGGCCGTGGCGCGGTGCGGCATGTGGTCGAGCATTTTGCCAATGCGACGCAACAGGGGCAAAGCAAGTCGGGCGTCTCGCACCAGCGCAGCGGCACTCGATACCTTCGCTGGATCTTCGAAATCTCCAGCCAAGCGCTCGACCTCCGCCAGCAGCTCCTTGCGCCCGGAACGAATCTGCAATTGACGCACGAGACCTTCGGCCGCCAGCGCCGCCTGGCCGTCGCGCCACTCGGGCCAATCGGGCTGAAAACAATTGTGCATGAGCAGACTCAACACCGTACCCAGCGGCCAGTCCTCCTGGTCGAGCCGCAACCACGCGATCAAGGCCGACAATTCAGGGATTCGTTCCGCCGGCACCGGGCTATCGATCGCGGCGGGAATGCCGTACTCGTCGAACACGTCGCGCACCAGGTCGCCCACGTCCGCCAGCGAACGAAAAACGACCACGACGTCACCCGGCCGCACCGGCGCTCCATCAAGCTTTGAGTCGCCCCGCGCCAACAGAGTCTTGATCCGGCCGGCAACCAGCTCCATCTCGCCGCGTGCGCTTCCGGCGGCGATGATCTCGATGCCGCCGGCGTCGCTGCCCGACGGGATGCCGCGCGGATTGGCAAACAAGTGTTGCTCCAATCGTTCCATGGCCGGCCAGCCCCGCGCGCGGCGCGGCATCTCCTCCAGCGCGACGACGCCCAAGCGGCGACCGAGCTCGTTGAGCGTCCTGCGCGTCTTGGTGAATAAATCGGTCCGCGACTCTGGAGGCTCCAGCGGCAGGCTGATCGAGAGCGTGTCGACGCGCTCGGCAAGGATTTCCAGAATCTCATGCTCCGTGCGAGTAAAATCGGTGAAGCCGTCGACGAACACGTGCCGCACGTGTTCAAAGGGGCGCCGCTGTCCGCCGCGCAATAACGCCCGCGCCGACCAGAAACGACCCTGAGCGTCGTACAGGTCGTTGTCGGTCAACAGCCGCTGGTACTCGGCATACAGTTGGCACAGCTCGCGATCTTTTGGCGTGGGTGACGCCCCGCAGGCCTTGGCGAGCTCGTCGGGCCAGACCTCGAGGCGCTTCAATTCGCGGACCAGCGCGACCAGCAGGTCCAAAAAGCCGGCGGTGCTCGCAACGCGTTCGAAATGGCCCAGTTGTCCGCGTCGCACGGCATGCTCGACAACGCGCCGTAGAAGTTGCCGTTGCGCCAGCGGTGCCAACGCGCGGACCGGCAATGTCGACGCGGCAAGCACTCCGCGGGCCAGTCGGTCGAATGTGATCACATTCGGGCTGAAGGCCCCGCTCAGGCCCACCAGGACCTGTTGGCCGACCCCTAAAGCAGCACGATGCGTGGGGGCAATCCACAGCGCGGTGCCCGGCGGCGACTCGGCCAGCACCACGCGCCAGCGCTCCAGCAGCCGCCAGGTTTTTCCGCAGCCTGCCGGCCCTGCCACGACGGTAATGCCCGCAGTCATCGTCCGTGCCACCAACGGTGCGTGTCACCGCCCAGGCCACCCGCGAACCCCTCGCGTGCGCTGGGGTGAACAAATGGTTACTATAAAGAGTGCGGCCGGGGCGTCAAAGTGCCGGAGAAGCGGCGGGCAGTAGACGGTAGACAGTAGACTGTAGACAGGGGAAGAACGAAGAGCCCCAAACGGCCGACGTCCCCCACACGAGGAATCCCCGGTTCAGCGTTGCCAGGTCGAATCCTCGTCCCTGTCTACAGTCTACTGTTTGCCGTCTACAGTTTGCCGTCTGCCGCTCGGACAAAAGCGTGAAGGGTGCACGATTAGGCTCTGGCGCTATCTGCGGGAGATGAATAGACTGGGGTGGTGTTGGATTGTTTTTCATCACTC
>CAZUPX010000616.1:0-3377 GCA_964622155.1 uncultured Planctomycetaceae bacterium
ACCCAAATCGTCAAAGTTCGCCGCCGAGCGAAATCTCGGCAGCTAATCCATAGGCTGCATGGCCATGCAGCAGAACGGAAACCTCGAACAGCAGCCACTCAAATAGTGGCGCCACAATACGCTCCCCGCCAATCGCCAAGAGTGCGTCTCTGTCACACTCTGCGTGGTTGAAAGAGTTTCACGTGAAACTCAGGATTGAAATGCGGCGCACAGAGGCAGCGCTGAGGCGCGTGTTATCGTGTGCCCGTTAATCCGCAAGTGGTCGGACCGCGCGCGAAGCGTCGCGGCACGCGCTGGTGCTAGCACGAGTGGCTCTGATTTTGACATGGATAGCGCGGCGCGGCAGGGATACAATCCGTCCGCATCGAGCGCTGCAACGGATTGTGGAGGTTGGCACGTGGGACGGATTCTCTGCGTGGCGAATCAGAAAGGCGGAGTCGGCAAGACGACCACCGCCATCAACCTGGCCGCCGCGCTGGCCGCTGCCGGTCGGCGAACGTTGCTGGTCGATCTCGATCCGCAGTGCAACGCCACGACCGGCCTGGGGCAACGGCCTGCCGAGAGTCATCCGTTGGTGTCGCGCCGACCGCTGCGCGAGTCGCTCTGCCAGAGCGATCAGGCGAATCTCGAAATTCTGCCCGGCAGCCGGAGCTTCAAAGACGTCGAGGTTCTGGCCACCGGCGAGCCGAGCGGATCGGCCACACTGGCTCAACACCTGGCCAGCGGTTTGAGCGCGTACGACTTCGTGCTTATCGATTGCCCGCCTTCGCTTGGTCACTTGACGCAGACGGCCCTGGCCAGCTCGACCGAGGTCCTGATGCCCATCCAGTGCGAGTATTTTGCCATGGAGGGGCTGGCACAGATGATCGAGGTGATTCGCGGCGTGATGCAGCGCCCGGCAAATCGTCTACAGTTCGGCGGGATCGTGTTGACGATGTACGACCACACGCTGGAGCTGACCCACGAAGTGGACCAGGAAGTGCGCGACTTTTTTGGAGAGATCGTTTATCGAACGGCGATTCCCCGCGATCCGGCCGTCAGTGAAGCGCCCAGCCACGGCCGTTCCGTGATTGATTACGCGCCGCGTGCTCGCGGCACTCGGGCCTACGTTGAACTTTGCATGGAGGTGCTCAAGACGTGAACAACCCACGACGCCTAGGACGAGGACTGGAAGCCCTGCTCGGCCGGCCGCTCGGCTCGCCGAACGAACCTCACGTGTTCACCGGCGAAGCCGAGGAGCCGCGCAACGGACTCGTGCACTTGCACGTTTACGAGATCGAAAACAACCCGTTTCAGCCGCGCCGCGACTTCGACGAGAGTTCGCTCGACGAGCTGTGCCAGAGTCTCAAGGAGCACGGCATGCTTCAGCCGCTGGTCGTGCGTCGCCACGGCGATCGCTATCAACTGATAGCCGGCGAGCGCCGGCTGCGCGCAGCTATCAAAGCCGGCTGGCAAGAAGTGCCAGCACAAATCCGCGAGGCCGACGATCGGCAAATGTCCGAGATCGCGATCGTCGAAAACTTGCAGCGCAAGGACCTCAACCCGTTGGAGAAGGCCCTCTCGTTCCAGCAGTACCTGGAGCGCTACGGTGGCACGCAAGAAGACCTGGCCGGACGACTGAAGATCGACCGCTCGACGATCGCCAACCTGATTCGCTTGCTTGAGCTGCCGGAGGTCATCCAACAGTCGGTCCGGTCCGGCGCGTTGAGCCAGGGGCACGCACGGGCGTTGCTGCCGTTGGGCGACGAGCGCGAGCAGTTGGAGTTCTCCAGGCGGATCCAGGACGGGTCGCTCAGCGTGCGGGCGGTCGAAGAGCTGGTGCAGCAGGCCATCTGCCGCGCCGACCATGAACCGCTCATCGTGGTGAGCGACCAGCCGCGCCGTGCGCGTCGCCCGCGTAGCGGGTCGCCGCACCTTGCCTCGCTTGAGCAAGAGCTGCGCACCGTATTGGGCACGCGCATCGACCTGAAGCAGAAGCCCAACGGCCGGGGCCAGATCGTGATCCACTTTTCCAGCCACGAAGAGTTCGACCGCCTGCGCGCCCACCTCAGCGGCCGGGCCCACGGCAGCAAAGTTGGCTAAAGTTTCGCGATCGAAATGCCGACAGAAGCGCGCCGGTTCGTGGTGGCAACCGGGCCGGCGGCAGGGGCAAGTCATTCGACCCGTCAGCAGCGGGATTTTCACGTTTCGCGGGCGCCACGCGAAGTCGCCTGGGCACCAGCCCGAGCGAAGTTCAAATCCAGTCGCCTCGACTATCTTTTACGAGCAGTCCATTGTCGGTTCGATGATGGGCTGTTTTTCGTTACTGGGATTCGACTTGCGGACTGAGGTACGCAAACTGGCTTGGTTCAATCGGAACAACCAACTTTGCGACGCTATTTCGCAAGTCGTTCGGACCTATACCTTTGCCGAGTTCAAATCCCGTCGCCCTGGTCCGAACTCATTGCCGGCCCTGGTCTTGTCGCGTTGAATTGTCCCTTTGCCCGGTCTCCGCAAGCCGCTCGTCAAGAACACGCTGCGCGGCGGCCATCCGCTCGCGATAGTCCTGATTGTTTGGAAACTCGCTGGTCAGCGCCTCGCAAATCTGTACGCCTTTGCGCGCTGTGGTCGCGGCTTCCTCAGTGAGGCCACTGGCCGCGAGGACTTCCGCGAGTTGAATCAGGTTGTCGGCTTCCCAATTGCGATACCACTCGGCACGATGGTGAATATCATCCGCCGCCAGCTTTGCAAACGCAGTGGCTGCCTTTTCATAGTGCTCGCGTGCTTCGTCGAGCCGCCCGGCGCTCCTTGCGATTTCGCCAAGAAATCGACAACTCCAAGCCATCGGCTCGCGATAAAACGGTTCGGTGGGAAACTCGTCGGTTAGCTCGGCAAAGAGGACCGAAGCCCGCCGAGCCGTTTGCTCTGCCGCAGCCGTGTCTTTTTCCTGGTAGAGTAGTCGCTCGGTGACCTTGTTCGAGAGTTCTGCCAATCGTGTGCGCGCCATACGGTCTTTCGGATGCTCCTTGACTCGCGCCTCCAACGTCTCGATCAGTTTTCGTTCGGCTTCCTTACCATCGGCATCCTTACCCTGAGCGGCTGTGAAGGACGCCCATTGGGCCGTAGACTCCACCCAAATGTTCCGATACGACACTTCGTCGGGGAATTCAAGGACCAGAGATTCGGCGGCTTCCATCGCGTGGCGATGTGCCTGTTCAGCCTCCGCTGCGTGGCCGCCTGCAGCGAGAACCTGTGCCAGGGTGCACGATTAGGCTCTGGCGCTATCTGCGGGAGATGAATAGACTGGGGTGGTGTTGGATTGTTTTTCATCACTCCCGAGGTGTGTCATGGATGCGTTTCAAGTCCGGGTGGAGACTCCGTTACAGGCATTGATGGTC
>CAZUPX010000617.1:0-7596 GCA_964622155.1 uncultured Planctomycetaceae bacterium
CGATGAAGCAGATCGCCGACAACTGCGGCGTCGACGGCTCGGTCGTCGTGGACGAGGTCAGCCAAAAGCCGACCAACACCGGCTACGACGCCAACACCGGCAAATACGTCGACATGCTCAAGGCAGGAATTATCGACCCGGTGAAGGTGGTCCGCAGTGCGCTGTCGAACGCCGCCAGCATTGCCGGCCTGATGCTCACGACGGAGGCCTTGGTGACGACCTTGGACAAGGAAGACAAGGGCAAGCAGCGGGTCGAAGGCAGCATTCGCTGAGAGAGTGCCGCTCTCGTTCAAGGGCGAGGCGAAAAAACTCGATGACACACAAACGGGCCACTTCAGGCGTCTGGAGTGGCCCGCTTGCGGCGCGGCCCGATTTTGGGGAATGCGCCGCTGGTGCGGCGTTCTATAATTGAGATGGTACTGCTCTCGGCCCTGCCTGAACGTCTCCCATGGTGAAAATGACCGGCAAGCGCGATTACTACGAGGTGCTGGGCATCGAGCGATCAGCCTCCGACAAGGCGATTGCCGACGCCTATCGCAAGCTGGCCATCAAGCATCATCCCGACAAGAACCCCGGCGACGAGGAAGCGGTCGCCATGTTCAAGGAGGCAGCCGAGGCATTCGAAGTCCTCTCCGACCGCGAAAGGCGGAGCCTGTATGACCGCTTGGGCCACGCCGGGCTAGGGGGCGCGGGTCGTGCGCGTGAGTTTACCGACGTCAACGACATTTTCGCCGCTTTTGGTGACATATTTGGCGACAGTGCATTCGGCGACTTGTTTGGCGGCGGCCGGCGCCGCGCCAACAAAGGGGCCGACGTACGATGCGATATCACGCTCGACCTGATCGAAGCCGCCCGCGGCGTGACAGCGACCATCGAATTCGACCGTCACGAGACATGCACCAGTTGCAAGGGCACTGGGGCCAAGGCCGGGTCTAGCCGCACCAAGTGCAGCTACTGCGGCGGTCGCGGCCAGGTCATGCAAAGCACGGGCATTTTCCGAGTGCAGACGACCTGTCCATCGTGCCGCGGCGCTGGTTCGGTGGTCAAAGATCCTTGCACGACGTGCCGCGCGTCGGGTTTCGTTTTGCAGACCGTGCGACGCGACGTGCAAATACCCGCGGGCATCGACGATCAGATGCGCGTCAGGCTGCCCGGCGAAGGGGAGCCGAGTCCCAGCGGTGGCCCGCGTGGCGATTGCTACTGTTTCATCGCGGTCCGCGAACATTCGCTGTTTCAGCGCGAGGGGCAACACCTGATCGTTCGCGTGCCGATCTCGTATTCACAGGCAGCCTTGGGCGCCAGGATCGAGGTGCCGACGCTCGACGGCCGACACGAATTGAAGATTCCCGGCGGCACGCAGTCGGGCGAGGTATTTCGCTTGCGTGGACGCGGGATGCCCAGTCCCAGAGGCCGCGACGTGGGTGACTTACTGGTCCAGGTGACGATCGAAGTTCCGAAATCATTGAACCAGCGGCAGGAGGAACTGCTGCGCGATCTGGCCGAACAGGAACACGCCAACGTCAGTCCGCACCGCAAGAGTTTCTTCGAGAAAGTGCGCGAATATTTCGGCGAGAAATAAGGGTCCGCGGCGGAGGTTTTCAACATGTCGAGACAACCAAACGATCCATTCCAGGAGCGAGGTGGCGTTCCCAGCGAGACCGGCGGCGGCGAGGTGTCCATGGCCGCTGCCGCGGCGCTCGAGGCCAGCGAGACGGAAATCTCGAAGCTACGCGCCGACCTGGAGGACGCCTGCGAACGCGTGCTGCGTGCACAAGCCGAACTCGACAATTATCGCAAACGAGTCCGCCGCGAGATGGAAGATGAGCGGCGCTACGCCACGCTCGCCTTGCTGCGAGACTTGCTGCCGGCGTTGGACAACATCCAGCGCGCGATTGCCGCGGCCGAAAAGTCGCCCTCGGGCAACGGCCTGTTGGATGGCGTGCGGCTCGTGGCCCAGAGCCTCGAAACGGTATTGGCCAGGCACGATTGCCGCCGTGTTGACGCGCTGGGCAAGCCGTTCGATCCGGCGTTCCACGAAGCGATTTCACAGCAGCCATCGGCCGACCATCCACCTGGCACCGTGATCATGGTCGTGCAAGACGGCTATGTGCTGCACGACCGAGTGGTTCGACCGGCACAAGTGATCGTGTCGAATTAGCAGGCTTCTCAGCACTGGTCAAACGGGAAATGCTTATGCCGACGTACGATTATGTCTGTGATGCCTGCGGTCACAAGTTCGAGCTGTTTCAATCGATGAACGAGCCGGTGCAGCGCAAATGCCCCCAGTGCAAGAAATCAAAACTGCGCCGCCTGTTCGGTACAGGCGCAGCCATCATGTTCAAGGGTTCCGGCTTCTACCAGACCGACTATCGCAGCGAATCGTACAAGAAGGGCGCTAGCGCCGACACAGGCGGTGACGACAAATCGTCCAAAGACTCGAAAGGCACGGATTCCTCGGCCAAGCAAGACACCCCCGCGGCCGACAAGCCGTCGGCCAAGACCAAGCCCTCGGGACCCAAGTCGTCCGACAAATAGCAAGGTACTTCGCATGGCCTCGATATGTCCAACCTGCGGCAAATCGTTTAACGCCGAGGAAAGCCGGGCCATGCCCTTCTGCTCGGACCGTTGTCGGCGGATTGACTTGAACCGCTGGCTGAGCGAGGAAATCTCGCTGCCGTATCAGGAGACTGCCGAAGACGAGCGTCCGCGCGGCCCTAGCGACCACGAGTCAAACTAGCGGTTACGGTCGCCGTGCTCCCCCGGCCGAATTTCTTGCGCCGATCTCCTATTCTTACGCGGCACACAACTCGTATAATTGCCCCCATTGGGTGGCCCAGGTACTGCGTTCCCAATAGGAGTGACAGTGATGTCGGACGATCGCGAGACGGTTCGCTCGATCGCATGGCTGGAAGTATTTCCATGGCTGCACCTGTTTACGGCCCTGCGGATCGCGCTGGGATTTCGGGCGTTGGTTTTGGCGGCTTTGGGAATCATTTTCACCGTGGCTGGTTGGCAGACTTGCACGAAACTGTTTTGGGACTCGACGGAGCTAACGCTGCAAGGCGTGCTGGAAAAGCAAGCCACAGGCCCGAATCTCTGGCCTTGGGAGCACCCCGTCACGTCGCCGCGAATGGACGATCTCACGACCGCGGAGGGTCTCGAGCGGCACGCGCCCATGCTGTCGGCCTGGCGACAGTTGAGCCGGCCGTTCGAGCGATTGTTTCACCCTGAGGCAAGCTTTGCCGAGTCCGCATATTGGTTTTTGTGCGCGCTGTGGAGCCTGGCGGTGTGGGCCCTGTTTGGTGGGGCGATCACGCGGCTGGCGGCGGTGTCGTTTGCGCGGCAAGAAAACCAGTCGTGGCAACAACTGGCCGGATTCGTTCGGCCACGTTGGGGTGCGTATTTCAAGGCGCCGTTATTTCCCATTCTGGGGACTTTCCTCGCCGCCGCGATGCTGGCGGTTGTGGGGCTGGTCATGCGCGCCGAATGGGGCGTGCTTGCGGGGGCAATCCTGTGGCCGCTGGTGTTGCTCGGCGGCTTCGTGATGGCGTTCTTGCTGGTCGGATTGTTTGTCGGTTGGCCATTGATGTGGGCCACAATCAGTGCCGAGGGAACTGACGAATTCGGCGCGCTGAGCCACTCTTATTCGTACGCATACCAGCGCCCTTTGCACTACTTGCTCTATGTGCTCGCCGCGGCCGTCATCGGAGTGCTGGGTTGGTATCTGGTGTGGCTCTTTGCCGGTCTGACGGTAGCCCTGGCTCAATGGGGCATCAGTTGGGGAACCGGCGAGGAGCGCCTGCTCGAGATCGTCAACCGAAGCGACATGGGTCCACTGGGCAATGCCGGCACGGCGCTGGTGCAATTCTGGAACGGCGCGATCGTCACGTTGGCGCTGTCGTTTGTGTTCAGCTATTTCTGGGCAGCCTCGACAATCATCTACTTTCTTCTGCGGCAGCAAGTCGACAACACCGAGATCGACACCGTCCACCTGCCCGAAGAGCAACAACTGCACACACTCCCTCCGCTCAAAACCGGCGCTGACGGCGTGCCCGAGCCGGCTGATGATACGGCAACGGTCGGCGAATAATACGGCGCTCCACCGGCCTCACAGAGGCCGGCTACAGACCGCTCAAGATCGCGTCCATCTCGGCCTGAAACTGTCCCCGCGAGATGACAAGGTCGCAGCCGGCCTCGCGAGCTGCGGTGAGGCGCTCACGGTGCACGTGGGGGCCGAAGGCGGCCACTTTGACCGATGGCAGGCCGGTTCTCAATCTGGGCACGATTTCAAATGGGTCGAGGCCCGGATGGCTGAGGTCGAGGATGACAAGTCGCGGCTTGGCATGCGCGATCTTGGCGGTGAGGGCTTCTGCAGAATCGGCGATCTCGAGCGTCACGCCGACGCGAGCCGCGGCGCCCGCGAGTTGCGATTGGGTTACCAGATCAGAGACCAGCGCCAAAACGGTCATGACACATTGCACCTCCGTGGCTTGCATCGTCACACGGCTTCGGGTCCGCGGGTGACGTTGCTGATGTCGATCGCCTGCTCGGCCGGTACGACGAATATCTTGCCGTCGCCAATGCTGCCCTCGGGTCCCGTACGGGCGACGTTCGTGAGGGTCTGCAACGTGCGGTCCAGGAAATCCTCGTTGACGACGATCTCCAATGCGATTTTGCGCAGCAGGTTGGTCTTGTACTCGTTGCCGCGATAGGTTTGGGTCTGACCCCGTTGGCGACCAAAGCCCTGCGCATCGCAGACCGTCATACGGGTCACGCCGATTTTCACAAGCGCCTCGCGGACCGCGCTGAGTTTCGTCGGCTGGATGATAGCGACCACCATTCGCATACGTCGTTCTCGCGTGGGAGTAGCTGGCGTTGAGCTAGTATACACATCAGCCCGCAGCGCAAGTGAGGGACAGGACCACCGCGGACTCTCGCCGGTGCTTCGGGCTGGTACACGAGTCGCTTGGAAAGACGGCATCGCCCTATGGCTGATTCAGCGTCAGATGAGCCTCCAGCACCTTGTGAATCCGGCTAGCGGTTTCATCCAGGTGGGCGCGGCTGTAGTCGTCCAGCTTGACGTCGGTGGCGGCAAGCACGCCCTTGATGCGACCTTCGAGTGCCGCCAGCTCCGCATAGGCCACCGTCTGGCAATCTTGCGGAGCGCCTGAGTTGCCCATGGCCAATTGCGCCATCCGTTTCAAATAGGCTCGCTGCAAATTGCGACGCAAGCTGCTGATAGCCGGCTTGCGATTGGTGAACTCGCCCATGGGTTTCTTGTCGACTTCGGCGAAGATGGTCTTGGTCAGGCGCTGCAAAAGCTCGGCCGTGGTCAGCGCGTCCTGATCGGCTGGCACGTACAACTCGGTGTCGTGCAGTCGATCGAGCGTCAGGGATGACAACATTTGTGCCAGAATGCGACTCTGCCACAACGAAATGGTTTCGTGCACCGGGTAGTCGGCACGAACCGGCAGCTCGCTGCCCCAATGGTTCCAGCGCGTGGCCGCCAAATGGGCGTACAGCGGCTGTGGCAACAGGAACGCCTTGTCGCTGAAGACCTGGTCTTCCACCATTGCCAGCGCTTCGCGCTGCCTGGCCGGTTCGACCACCACAAACGGCGTCTGGCTGCCGGCGTCGCCCTTGTGTGAGCGGCTGACGTACATGCCGCCAACGAATCGCGAAACGAAGTGCATGACCCGGCCTTGGTTCCCCAACAGCACGCCGACCATCTGGCGAACTTTCTGATAACCGTCGCCGCTTTTGGCGGCTTCGTCGAGAATCTTGGGCAATTGCTCGGCAATAAGCTGGCTGCGAACCTTGGCGTACGCGATCGGATCTTTTCCCATGTCGAAGCGGTTGGAGAGCGGATCGGGATCGATGCCACGGGTGTCCTCATCGGTGGCATAAGCCAGTCCCGGCTCGCCGCTGCGCGAGGCAGTCTTCTTTAGCTCGGCCTCTTCACCTTCGGTGCCGCCGGAAAGTGGCTTGTAGCCGTACTCGATGGCCCACGTGTCATAAGGCCCGATCGTGGTCGAAAAATAATCGCCCTGCTTCATGTCCTTGGGCATCAGGTTCGCCGGGCTGTAATCCATCACCGAAGCGGTCAAGCCGGTGGCGCCCGTCTTGGCCGTGTCGTTCATCTCGTCGATCGACAGTAGCGTGCTGGCCTTGAAGTTGTGCCGCAGGCCCAGCGTGTGGCCGATTTCGTGCATCGTGACTTCTTTCAGACCTTGCGTGATCAGCCGTTGCAGGTCGGCGGGAATCGTGGTTCGTCCGGCCAGCACGGCCGAGCCAAACGCCAGTTCGCGCGACAGCCCATGGTGCAACTCGCACCCGACGCCGTGTACGTGCCCTCGCTTGGCCTGTTCTTGATACTCGCGCAGATCGAGCGGTCCGCCGGTCATGGCGGCGATGCCGTCCTCGGTAAAGTTCTCATACTCCTGCTTCCAGAATTGCAGGAAGTCGGCGTCAAAGATCACGTCGGCATCGAGAATTTGCCCTGTGCTCGGGTTGACGCGCGAAGGCCCCATGGCAAATCCGGCGCTGGCCGTGATCCAGCGAAACGTGTTGTAGCGGATATCTTCCGGATCCCAGTCGTCCTTGTCCTCTTGCTGGCGGACCTCGATGGCGTTGACAAACCCGGCCTTCTCGAACGCCTTGTTCCATTCCTCGATGCCTTCGCGAATCGGCTTGCGATATGCGAACGGGATGGTCTTTTCAAGGTAGAACGTGATGGCTTTCTTCGGCGGCGAAAGGTCAGCCTTGGGATCGGCCTTTTGCAAGTCCCAGCGGTTGACGTATCGCACGAAGCGATCGACGTCTCCCTTGTGCGACCAGTCCTTGATGACTGTCAGGAAGTAGCCCACACGGTCGTCGGCCAGACGAGACTGATAGCCGGTTTGCGGTATGGCGCTGATCGAATAGTGAACGTGGATCGTGGCTCCGCGGCTGTCGGCCACCGAATCAAAATCCTGCGTGCCGCTCGAAGCGTAGGTGGCGGCCACTTCCAGTTCGACGTTGTTCGGGAAGCCCTTGGGAAATCCGGGGGCCCAGGTACTCTTGTTCTCGGCAAACGAGAAACCCGGCAGCACGCTGGATATTTGCGGCAAGTCGCCCATGAACACGCTGGTCAGGTCGACGACATAAGCCCCGCTCGGGCTCAGCGTGGCAATTGGCAAGCTGAACAGCACACTGTCGGTAAAAGCCAGGTTGACGGCCCGTTCCTGCGGGTCGCCTTTGGCGGCCGTGAACCGCACGTTGCGGCGCACGATGTGAATGCGGTCGTCGACCTTGCGGAACTGCCAAATCCAGTCGTCGCCGAAGCCCCAGCTCATACCCCCCAACAATTGGCCGCGGCCGATACCCTTTGCAATCGAGATCAGCACGATAAAGTCACGGTTCAGGTTCCCACTGCCCAACTCGGCCAACAGCTTCGAGCCCTTGTGGTGCATCTTGAACATGCCGTCCACCGTCTCGAAGTCCTTGATGACGTCGGCGTACGGAGGATACTTTGGCGCTGGGGTCGCTGCTGGCGTGGCGGCCGGTTTCGCGTCCGCCGGTGGAGTGGCAGTCGTCGCTGGCGGCTTCGCGTCCGCG
>CAZUPX010000618.1:0-2285 GCA_964622155.1 uncultured Planctomycetaceae bacterium
CGAGGGACAGGCTGACCAAGACGTTGTGCTGTTCAACGGGTCGGGCGCCAGTGAGATCTTCGATTTCTCGGCCACCGGGCAGCGGCTGCGCTCCACCCGCAATGTGGGCAACATCGTCCTGGACGCGGACGACATCGAGCAGTTCGACCTCCAGGCGCTCGGCGGGGCCGACGTCATCGCGGTGAACGACTTGGCCGCCACGGACGTCATCGAGGTGAACGTCGACCTGGCGGGGACGCTGGGCGGCGTCACCGGCGACGCGCAGCCCGATGCGATCACCGTTAACGGCACCCAGCTCGGCGACACGATCCACGTCGCCGCCAACTCGGGCGCCGTCGAGGTCTTGGGTCTGGCTGCCCTCGTTCGAATCGCGCACTCGGAGGCGGCCAACGACACGCTCAGCGTCAACGGCTTCGGCGGCGTGGACACGATCACGGCCGGCCCCGGCGTGGCCGGCCTGATCATGCTGCTCGTCAATCCATAGCGAACGGGCGACCAGCATCAGGCCGAGGGATGGCTGGCGAAAGCGGAATCGCTGATGAGTGAACCCACCCATGCCGCAGAGCAGGACAACGAGGGAGCAGCGCGGCTTGCCCCCTTAATGAAGCCCGCCTGCTCGTTCACGCGGGCCGCGGCCTTCTCCATCTGGACGAGGTACGCGGTCTTCCCGCTCAACACCTCGCCGATGTTGCAGAAGCTCTCGTAAAGATTGCCGACGATCGGCACCGTGCGCAACAGGTTCTCGGCCAACTCGCCGGTGGATTTGTGGATTGATCGCCCCGCACCGTCTCGGCCACGAACGAGCGCATGCCTTCGCTCATATGCGCTTCAAAAGAGTTGGAACGCGACGGCTGGGCCGAGTGTCTTCGATCAAACGAGTGGGAACGGCACGGCCGGCCGGTCTACGCACACTTGAACTATGCCGTGATGAACCGCGCCGCGGCGTGAGCAGCGACCTGAGGGACGTGAAATATTCTTTCAGCGTGCTCGAATACAGCAGTATGGGGCAGTCGTCGAGGCAAATTGAAAGCAAACCGAGGTAACTCATGATTCAGCGAATGGTTTCAGCGGCAATCGTTCTTGTCGAGATCATCTTCCTGTCGCTCGTCCCATCGGCGCGCGCTGGAGAGCCCGCGTTGTCGCTCGAACAGCGGCTCGATCGGCTCGTATTGGATTGCTATCCGTCGGCGACCGAGCCGGGCGCGGCTGTGCTGGTCATGGTCGATGGCAAACCCGTGCTGCGAAAGGGCTACGGGATGGCCGATGTGGAAAAGGGCGCGAAGGTCACGCCGGACATGATCTTTCGGATCGCCTCGGTCACCAAGCAATTCACAGCCGTCGCGGTGTTGCAGCTGGTGCAGGCGGGGAACGTTTCGCTGACTGATCCGATCACCAAGTACGTGCCCGATTTCGATACGCAGGGGAAGACGATCACAATCGAAAATCTGCTCACGCACACATCCGGCCTGTACAATGTGACGGCGCTGGATGAGTTTACCCCGCAGAACACCAGAGATCTCAAGCCCATCGAGGTCGCGAATCTGATCGCCGGCAAGCCGCTGGAGTTCGAGCCGGGTTCGCAGTTCAAATACAGCAACACCAACTACATTCTGCTGGGCATGTTGATAGAGAAGGTGTCGGGGCGGACCTACGCGGAAAATCTCGAAGCGTCGATCGCCAAACCGCTAGGATTGGCTGACATGCGCTACAGTCGCGACGACGCCCTCACGCCGCGCCACGCGCGCGGATATGACCAGGAGAGTTCAGGCCGATGGGTGCCGATGAAGCCGCTGAGCATGACCCAACCCTTTGCCGCCGGCGCCATTGAATCAACCGTCGATGATCTGGCGAAGTGGACGCAAGCGCTGGCAGACGGAAAGGCAGTGGACTCGAAACTGCTCGAGCGGGCGTGGACGCCGTACAAACCCACCGAAAGCCCGTCGGACTATGGCTATGGCTGGTCGATTCGCACCGAATCCGGCGAACGATGGATCGGGCACAACGGCGGCATCAATGGGTTTCGGTCGGCCGCGGTTTGGATTCCGGAGAAAAAAGTCTTCGTCGCGATCCTGCGCAATGGGATCGGCGGCGCCGAAACGCTACTGCGGCGACTGGCGCTCGAAGCCATCGGTCGGTCGGAACCCAAGCGCGTGGCGATCACGTTGCCCGCCGAAACGCTCGACCGCTACGTCGGCGTGTATGCACTTTCACCAGAGGTGAAGTTCACCATCTCGCGCGCCGGCAACAAACTGTTCGCTGAACCGCCGAACAAGTTCAAGGTGGAG
>CAZUPX010000619.1:0-1766 GCA_964622155.1 uncultured Planctomycetaceae bacterium
CGAGCGGAAAATAGGTAATCTCCTCCACCACCCCTCCAGCAGACCAAATTTTCCACCCACAATCGAGACGCTCACACAAAGTCCGATCAGCGGGTGGTTTTTTCTTGACGGCCGCCGAGTCTGCATTTACAATCGCGGCAGCGTTAGTTCATTGTGCGGTCGGGACAGCTCGACAACTTTAGAAGGCGGACGCTGAGCAAAGCATCGAGAGAGTTCATTTGATGTTCACACGGATTACGCACACTTTGTACCCGTTTCTTGGGGCTCTCTTGCTCTCCGTGTGCAGTTCGACCTCTGTTGCTCACGCAGTGGCGATCACGTTGCCAACGATCGATATGCAAGTTGGCATCGCGACGAGTCCGATGAGCGTTACGACGGAGATGCTCGCCGCCAATAGCGCATCAGTCGTCGAGAATGCCGATGGGTCGGTTAGCTTTTTGGACGGTTCATTGTCGACCGCAAACTGGTCGTTCGATTGGACGAGCCTAACCGTCAAGACCGATCCGTTCGTCAGCAGCGTGTTTGGATTCCAGAACGGGGCGGGAGTGGCCTCCACGTTTGTCGTCTCGGTGAGCCTGCCGGTCGCGCCGCTTGGCCCGTCCACATTAATTGGCGGATCGATGGGTGGCTCAGTGACCGATGCGAATTTCGACGGCGCCGGCGGCCTGAGCACAGTTGCTCCAACGGCGCTTTACACCGGAACCATCGACGGGGTAGGAGTTATTCCGATAGCCGAGTTGCACCCCGATCCGTTTGCCCTAACATTTGCATTCCCAGGTGACACAAAGACAATCCCATCGGCGAGCTTTGGTCTGCCTGGCCCAACCGTGCCGGGTCCACCGGTCGCGTCGACCATCGGTATCACAAACAAGTTCACGCTATCGAGCATGGACATTGTCGCCATGACGAATTTCTTTGTGGTGGTGGCCGTGCCGGAGCCGTCGAGCCTGGCACTTGCCGGCCTGGCTGGGGTGGCTCTCGTGTGGTTCTCGGTGCGGAGGCGCCGCGCGACTTAGCCGCCGTCAGGGCGAATTCGAATCACTCCCGGCGCCGGCTGCGATAGCCGGCCTTTTTGTTGCGCGAAGCCGGCGGAACACTTCATCCAGCGACGCCTGTTAACCCCACTGTCTTGCCCCGATACGTGGGTGCGCGATACAGTGCGCCGCCGCAATTTCGCTTTCATGTCCCTGCCAGGGGCGCTTGTATGAACTCCGACGCTCTCGATTTTCTTCGCCGTTTGCTGGAAACGCCCAGCCCTTCGGGATTCGAGCGACCGGTCCAGGACATCGTGCGCCAGTACGCCGCCGATTTCGCCGACACCGTCAGCACTGACGTGCACGGCAACGTCGTCGCCGCGCGAAATCCTGAGGCTCGGCTGCGAGTCATGTTCGCCGGGCATTGCGACCAGATCGGCTTCCTGGTGCAGCACATCGACGCCGAGGGTTTCTTATATGTGCAGTCGATCGGAGGCTGGGACCCGATGGTGCTCATCGGGCAACGGCTGACCGTTTGGGCGACCGATGGGCCCATCTTTGGGGTCATCGCGCGCAAGCCCATCCACCTGCTCACCGAGGAGGAGCGAAAGCAGGTGCCGAAGCTCAAGGACTTATGGCTCGACATCGGGGCCAAGGACCGCGCCGAGGCCGCGCAAATCGTTCGCATTGGCGACCCGGTGACGCTGGAACTCGGATTCACGACCATGCGGAACGGCTTCGCCAGCGCGGTGGCCATGGACGACAAAGCCGGCCTATGGGTCGCCCTCGAAG
>CAZUPX010000620.1:0-15303 GCA_964622155.1 uncultured Planctomycetaceae bacterium
GCGTCGGCTTGCCCTGAATCGAGATGATCTCGATCGCAGCAACGGGCTTTGCCAGCGCTCCTTTCTTGTCGATCTCGCCCTCGAGCTGAACGTAGACGCCTGGCCGCAGGAAGTCTTCTTCCGCTTCGCCTTTAACGGTGACCTTTGTGGAGTCGCTGACCTTGAGCCACCAGGCTTCCGACTTCGAGTCTCGAATCTGGACCACGTCTCCCTGGAAGTCTTCGAGTGTGCCGGTTTCCTCAAAGGCGACCGACTGCGGCGGCGCCTGGAACCTTTGCGGCGCCTGGCCCAATGCGCTGGTGGGCGAGCGGCTCACGAGCAACCCAAGACCAACAATTCCAATCCATGAATTCTTGACCATAACCGCTGCCTGGGCCTTTCTCCGTTTGTCAACCTCACAATCCTCCAAAGCACTCCAGGGAGCGCTCTGTCTGTCCCGACTGTTAAGGATACTCTTTTGCTCGCGGGAATGAAATCGGCCCCCCCAATCTCAGCATCGCGGCGGCGGTTGCCAGCAAACCCAGCGACAGTCACAATGCGCTGTACTTGCGAATTCATGGGTACTTGACGGACTTCCGTCTATGCCGAGCGACACCAGCCAGATGACGATCCCCCGGTTCCGGGGTCTGAAGACCACGGGCCAGAAGATCACGATGCTCACGGCCTACGACTACACCATGGCCGGGCTGCTGGACGCCGTCGGCGTCGAGGGGATCCTGGTCGGCGACAGCATGTCGATGGTCGTTCAAGGCCACCCGAACACCCTGCCGGTCACGCTCGACGAGATGATTTACCACGCCGAAATGGTCGGCCGCGCCGTGCGGCATGCCCTGGTCGTTGTCGACATGCCGTTTCCCAGTTATCACCTGGGAACGTTTCGGGCGATCGAGAGCGCGGGGCGGATTCTCAAGGAAACGCGTTGCCAGGCTGTCAAACTCGAAGGGGGAACCGACCAGGCCGAAGTGATCGGCGCCTTGGTGTCGGCCGGCATCCCAGTCATGGCCCACTGCGGACTGCGGCCCCAGAGCGTGCACCAGCTCGGCGGCTACAAGGTGCAGCGGGACCTCGATCAATTGCTGGCCGACGCCAATGCGGCCGAGCAGGCCGGAGCGTTTGCAGTCGTGCTGGAGTGCATTCCCGCGTCGATGGCCGCCACGATAACCGAGCAAGTGAAGATTCCAACGATCGGCATCGGCGCCGGCGCCGGCTGCGACGGTCAGATCCTGGTGACGAACGATCTGCTGGGACTCACCAGCGGATATGTCCCGCGGTTTGTCAAAGCTTATGCCGACTTGCAGGGCGTGATCTCCCAGGCCGTAGGCCAGTTCCGCGACGACGTGCGCAGCGGAAAGTTTCCCACGCCAGAGCAGACATTTAAGTAGTGGTTAGTGGCCAGTGGATAGGTGGAGACGCATTTCGAGCGGCGCCGCGCTTGCCGCAATCCGTTGTCCGCTGCCTCTGTGCCAATTCGCTTGACCCCACCCGTGCTGTTGGATAAGCTCTCGCTTGAAGGGCTTCGGACCATGATTCGACGTGCCTCCTCCAACGTCACGCAGTCTCGTACGGGCGCCTGTGTCCTTATTATTGCAGGCCTGGCTTGGACTGCTTGCTGTGCCGATGAGATTGCTCAAATCGAGGACTTCATCGAACGGTCAAAGGCTGCTGTGCCACAACGAATCGCCGAACTGGAGAAGCGGATTGGCGATTGGAAGATTGAGGCAAGGAAAAATGGGCCGTTGCGGTACAGCAATTTGAAGGCGCCGATCGACGGAACAAGGGAAGAAATCAAAAGCCTCCGTGGCGGCATGATTGTTTACGCCACGATTCCGCTCCCGCTGGAACCGGGAAAGATTGGAACGCCACCAGAGGAAACCGCAGAATTCGTTGCGATGCGCGCCCGCGACGAAGCTCTCGCGAATCTGCGGGAGGTACTGTCCATCACGGGTTCGGAGAACTTTAGAGAGATTCGCTATCGGCGCATTCCGGTCGTGCTGCGCGGCGGCGCCACCGATCGGATCGTGCAAATCGTGCCCGACAAGAACGCCGGCGGGGGCATGTGGTTGAAGATGAAGACGGTCGATCTTGACGGGCGCCCGAAGATCGTAGAAGTCCCTGCCTCGGCGTTCCCACTCCCGGACCTGATCGAAGTTGTCGAACCGACGACGCTGCCCGATGGGCGCGAACTGCCGACGATTCGGCCTTTCGACTTTGAGAAGCTCCACCCTTACGTGATGAAGTCCGGGAAGTGGAAACCGCTTAAGAAAAAGGAATAGCGTCGCTTGGATTGGGTGCCGTGCAATCTGGTTCTCAACGCCGAGGCATGCGAGCGAGCTTTTCAGCAGCAAAGAGCTTGTCATGCCCAATCGCCTGGCCGGTGAATCGAGTCCTTACTTGCTCAACCGGTTAAGATGGCCAGATCCTGGTCACCAATGACTTGCTGGGCCTGACCAGCGGCTACGTGCCGCGGTTTGTAAAAGCCTATGCCGATCTGAAAGGCACGATCGCCAAGACCGTCACCGAGTTTCGCGACGACGTGCGGAGCGGAAAATTTCCCACGCCAGAGCAGACGTTCAAGTAAGAGGCTCGCTCGCGCAAGTGTTGCGAGGGAAGCGCGCCCCTCGGGCATGCTCGTGCGGCATGAACGAACACGCATGCCCGCGAGGCGCGGGCATGGCACCCAGCAAGACAAACTCAGTCCATCAACGGCACGACTCATCTATGCCTAATCGCCTGGCCGGTGAAACGAGTCCTTACTTGCTGCAGCACGCCGGTAATCCCGTGGACTGGTATCCGTGGGGATCCGAGGCGCTCGCTCGCGCGCGCGACGAGCAAAAGCCGATTTTTCTTTCGATCGGCTATTCGGCCTGCCATTGGTGCCACGTGATGGAGCACGAGAGCTTCGAGAGCGCCGAGATCGCGCGGCTCTTGAACGAAAACTACGTGTGCATCAAGGTCGATCGCGAGGAGCGGCCCGACCTGGATTCGATTTACATGACGGCCGTGCAACTGATGACCGGTCGCGGCGGCTGGCCGATGTCGGTTTTCCTGACGCCCGAGCTGAAGCCGTTCTACGGCGGCACGTATTGGCCGCCGACGGCGCGAGGGGGCATGCCGGGCTTTGACCAGATTCTCACCGCCGTGGCCGATGCCTGGCACAATCGCCGATCACAAGTTGCCGAACAGTCCGAGTCATTGACCGACCACTTGCAACGTATCGCCGCGGGCTCAGGTGAGTCGGGCGAGTTGAAGCCCGATCTGTTGGACCAGGCGGCCCGCGCGCTGGCGCAATCGTTCGATCCGACTCACGGTGGATTCGGGGCCGCGCCCAAATTTCCGCACCCGATGGATCTGAGCCTGCTGCTGCACGTCTGGCATCGCAAGCCCAACGACAACCTGTTGCACGTGGTCACGTTGACCTTGGACAAGATGGCCGGCGGAGGCATGTACGACCAGCTCGGCGGCGGGTTTCATCGCTATTCGGTCGACGAGCGCTGGCTGGTGCCGCATTTCGAAAAAATGCTGTACGACAATGCCTTGTTGGTCCCATGCTACGTCGGCGCTTTTCGAGCGACCAGCAACGCCGAGTATGCCCGCGTCGCCCGCGAGACGTGCGACTATGTGCTGCTGGAAATGACCGATCCGCAAGGCGGCTTCTACAGCACGCAGGACGCCGACAGCGAAGGGGAGGAGGGCAAGTTTTTCTTGTGGACTCCGGCCGAGATCGAAGCCGTGATCGGCAGCCAGGCGGCCGAAACGTTTAACGCCGTGTACGATGTCACGCCCGAGGGGAACTTTGAGCAGCGCAATATCTTGAACCGCCCGCGGACACTCGAGCAGTGGGGCAAGATCTGGGGCCGCGACCCGAGCGATATCGAGCGCGAGCTGCCAGCCAGCCGGGCTAAGTTGCTCGCGGCTCGCGACGCGCGCGTGCATCCCGGGCTGGACGACAAGGTGCTGGTCGCCTGGAACGGCCTGATGATCGCTGCCTTGGCCGACGCCGCCGGCGCGCTCGACGAGCCACGTTACCTGGCCGCGGCACAAAGGGCGGCCGAATTCATCCTCAGTGAGATGCGCGCACCCGAGGGGCGCCTCTTGCACTCATGGCGGCGCGGCACAGCGAAGCTGGACGCCTATCTCGGCGACTACGCGGCATTGGCCGGCGCCCTGGTGAGCTTGTATGAAGCCGATTTTGACGACCGCTGGATTGACGAAGCCACGGCGCTAGTCGATTCGATGCTCGCGCGATTCGAAGATCAGACCGCCGGTGGTTTTTTCTTCACCGCTACTGACCACGAGACGCTCATCACGCGACAGAAGGACTACCTGGACAACGCCGTGCCCAGTGGAAACTCGCTGGCGGCATTGACCCTGCTGCGACTAGGTAAACTGACCGGCCGCGCCGACTATCTGGCGGCCGCCGAACGAACTTTGCAATCGACCGCCGCACTGATGTCCGGTTCGTCGAGAGCCATGGGCCAGATGCTTATGGCGCTCGACATATACCTTGGCCCCACGCCCGAGATCGTGATCGTCGGCGATCAAAACCAGTCATCGACCGCGGCCGTGATCTCGGCGCTTCGCCATCGATTCGTGCCGAACAAAGTGGTAGCGTGCCGCAGCGCCGATCGGATCGGCGAGGGCTCGCCGGCGCTAGCCGATTTGTTTGCCGGCAAAGATCCGCCCGACGGAGCCGCGGAGCCCGCAGTGTTCATCTGCGAGCACTTTGCCTGCCAGGCCCCGCTCGCGGGACAAGAGGCGGCCATCGCCGCTTGGGAACGCCTGGCTGGGCGTTGAGATATAGACTATCAAAGCAGCCAGGTTAAACCGCAGCAGACTTGTTCAATCGCATTGGAGAGACAATGCCGACTAAGCATCAATTCACCGGGATGACCGGCCTTTACCTGGTCGCGGCGGAACTGTCGAAGCGGGGTTTCATTGTGTCGCCCACGTCGCGGAGCGTTCAAACCGCCGATCTACTGATTGCCGATCCGCCGTGCCAGAATATGTACGCCGTTCAAGTCAAGGCGAACGCGAGTACATTCAATTTCTGGTTTGTCGGTGCCAAGACGGGGACTCTGAAATCCCGCAATCTGGTCTATGCTCTGGTCAATCTGCGGAAGAATGGAACGGAAGAGATTTACCTAGTTCCAAGTGCGATTGTGGCGAAGCATGTTCCATTTTCGCCAAAGTCGCCCACGAGGAAAGTTGACGGCTACCCTGTCTACCTGAAAGATATTGCCAAGTACAAAGACAACTGGGGTATTTTCAAAAAGGCGAGCATCGAACAAGCATCCGTCAATGACGACCGTTGACGGTCTGCAACGCTTGAATCGCAGCCGTGAATTTCTCGCGGCGATAGGATGCCCAGTATTCGGGAATCGCAAGGTCAAGATATATCCCTAGGCGCTCCACATTCGCTGCCGGCTTAATGTCGTAGAGGCTCGCCGGGTGCCACTGCTGGCTTGTCCAGCAGTGCTCTTCTATTGGATCACCTTGAAGGCTGATTCAACCAGTCGGCCGCAGCAACTCGATCGCGGGCACGCCGCCATCCTGCGGCGCCTGAGGATTCCCGCACAGTTGGGCAGCCGCTCGGCCCGTGCTTGAGCAGAGGAATTCGAAAACCTGCTGTCCAGCCAACATTGGCAAGCCCTGTTTGTGCGGTAAACTTGACGATAGTGAGTAACTTGTCGGGACACCAGCGATTGTTCAATTTAGGAAGACGACCTTGGACTCCACATCGAATCTGCACGGGATTATTCACGGCAAGATCATCGAGCTCGCCAACGACCCTGGGCTAAAGGAAGGCCAAGAGGTCGAGGTCACGCTGCGCCCGGCTACCAAGGCCGAGTCGTGGGGCGAAGGGTTGCGCCGTGCCGCTGGAGCGTTGGCCGATTCCTGGCAGCCTGAAGACGATGAAATCCTCGACCGAATTCAGGACGACCGCATGCGGTCAGCCGGTCGAGAATTGCCGTCATGAGTTTTCTGCTCGACACCAATATCTGCTCCGCTCACCTCAAGCGACCGAGCGGATTGATTCATCTTCACGCTCGTCACACACAACACGAAGCACTTCGAGGCCATACCGAGCCTCCGGGTCGTGGATTGGCTAAAAGCGTGATTCGGCAACGGCGGTCGAGACTGCCCTATCCGTTCAGCCCCCTGACGTCGGACTGCCAGGCGGATTGCCGCCGGGCTGCTGAGTTCGAGCCATGGCGCTTTCGAGCCGGGCGATGCGTTCGTCCGCAGCTTGGATGCGACTATCCACCGCGCGAGTCAGGTCTTGGGCCGCGCGAATCAAATCCTCGCCCGATCGAATGAGCTGATTGGCCTGCGCCAGCCGGGCATCCATCTGGGCCAGTGAGTCGCCCGGGATGACCTGCACAAGCGGTTCATCGGGCGGAGAGTCGAGATCCTCCGGCAGCGTCATTCCGTGCTCGCCCGGCGCTGCGAATTCGTCCTTGAATTCCTGCTTGATGCGCTCGACGTTGGCTGTCAACTTGCGCTGCGAGAACCATATATAGAACAAGACCATCGCCAGGATGACCGCCGCGATCACCAGTGTCAGGATCAGGTCGTTGAGCATGGGACTGTCGTGCGAGTGTCCGAGAAATACTTTTTGCTGTGTGCCACTGGCTTTGCCAGTGTGCCCTTGGTCGCCGCACTCGACACTGGCGGAGCCAGTGGCACACGAGGATATCCTTACTCTAACTTCCGAACGTCCTGGGCTGCATTGTGGATTTCAGTTCGGCCGCCGGTACGCGCTATGCGCCGCCTCATAGACCTCCTTCAAACTTACGCCATGCTGAGCCGCCACCTTGCGGCACGATTCGAACTCGGGTGAAAATCGGGCCGTATCGGCATCGAGCCATGCCCGCACGCCGTCGACTTTTCCCCAGGGCGTGTCCACCTGGCAAGCCTCGCGACGGAGCTTACGCCGCCCGACCGTCCAACTGCGGACGCCGAGCGTTGTGGTTTCGCGAAACAAGATGACCTCAAGCGCCGCCGCTCGATCGCTAGAGCACAACACGCTGAGCGTAATGCCAGGCCGGTTCTTCTTCATCTGGATGGCCGTGGTGTAGACATCCAGCGCGCCGGCCTCCCACAGCCGGCTGATTGTGTGGCCAATCAGTTCGCCGCTGATGTCGTCCAGGTTCGTCTCCAGCACGGTCAACTGCTCAGCGGCCGGCCCGCCGTCGCTGTGTCCGACAAGCAGACGCAGCAGGTTGGCCTGCTCTTCCAGGTCCTTTTGTCCAGCGCCATAGCCGATACGGTCGACGGTCATGGCCGGCAACGGACCGAACGACTCAACTAGCGTGGCAATGATGGCGGCGCCGGTGGGCGTGGTCAGCTCACACAGAACGCGCGATTCGGCCAGCGGCACACCCTTGAGTAGTTCGGCGGTGGCCGGAGCGGGAATCGAGCATCGGCCGTGCGCGATCTCGACAATTCCGGTGCCGGTGGGCACCTGCGAGCAGACGATTCGATCCACTCCCAACAGGTCCCAGCCGATGGCCGCGCCCACGATGTCGGCGATCGAGTCGACCGCGCCGACCTCGTGAAAGTGAACCTTTTCGATCGTCGAGTTGTGGACCTTCGCCTCGGCTTCGGCCAGCCGGCGAAAGATGCGATGAGCCAGCTCCTTCTGGCGGGGCGTGATCGAGCTGGAGTCGATCATGGCAGCAATGTGGTGCAGGTGCCGATGCTTGTGTTCCGGCTCGTGCTCGACGGTGATCTGCGTGGCGCGAAAGCCCTTCTTCTTGACGGTGGTGGCGACGAGTCGCACGCCGGAAGGAAGGCCCAGGGTCGCGATGCCTGCGTTCAGGGCCTCCAGGTCCACGCCGGCGTCGACCAGCGCGCCCAGCGTCATGTCGCCGCTGATTCCGCTGGCACAGTCGAGATATGCGATCTTCATGTACGAAACTTTCGGAGTTAGACGCTCCCTCATAATTAACCCGAAGCGCAACAGCATTATGCAAGTGCTGGCGAGTTTTCTGTGGGCTGAAAGCCCAACCTGTAAAAGCCAGGGGCATCGCCCCTGGTTATCGGACATCAAAATCTCCATCAGCCCCAACGGGGCGAACTATCTTTGCGAGTCGTCACGCGCCACGTTCGAGCGCATCAGGTCGCCCCGTTGGGGCTTGGGACCAGGAAAATAGGGAATGGCGAATTATTCCAGGGGCGATGCCCCTGGCTTTTGCAGGTTGGACCTTCGGTCCACACGATTCCGCCGCGAAACAATTATCCCGATAGCACTTGCATAATGCTGGCAAGCGAGGGATTGAGAGCGTCCTTGGTCGTTCAAAGCAGAATCCCTCGTGTGCGCGTCGGGTTAGTATTTTCGTTTCGAGCGTCGAAATTCCCGGGCGACTGCAATCGGCATTCTAGAGTGCTACCACTTTGCTGCAATAGCCCAAGTGTTCGACGGCAAGTCACTTTGCGCGATTGACCCGAGGGTGTGCCCTTGACTACGATGTGCGGCCCAAACGTGGCCGGACGGAGGGCGCGTTTGCAAGAGAGGGGGGCCGGTAATTCCGATCTGCGAAACTCAACGAACGCGTCCCCCTACTAACCCGACGCGCGAGCGAGGGATTCTGCAATGAGCGAACAAGGCAGTGGGAATCCCTCGCTTGCGCGTCGGGTTAGTGTGTTGAAAGCGTGCCATTAATTACCGGACACGCTCGCACCAGAACATATCTCAATCTGGCGGGAAGCTTGCCATGGACCAAATACCCGGCGCGGCGGCGCAAAGTTTGCCGGCAACCCCTTGGGGATTGTTGCCGCCTTGGCTGCGCGTGCTGTACGTCACCACGCCGCAGCGCACTGGGGCATGGCTGGCCGAGGCCTTCGCCTGCGACAGCGCATGCAAGGTTGTTTTGGAAGAAGCCCGCGGTGCGGCGGCAGGGTTGGCCCGGTTGCGCGAGCGGGCCTTCGACGCCGTGTTGGTGAGTCACGAGCCCGGCGAGCTCGATGCCTTGGAACTGTTGGATGCGCTGCGTGCGGGGGGCAACGAGGAACCGGTTGTGATTTTGGGACAGATGAGCGAGCAGGACATGGCCGCGCTGTGTTACGAAGTCGGCGCCGACGGCTATGTGTGCGCGGCCACGGCCACGACGCGCACTCTGCTGTGGGTCGTGGCCCGGGCCACGGAGCGCCAAAATCTGATTCGCCAGAACCGCCGGCTCGCGCAAGCCGACCGCCACCGCCGCGAGCAAGATTGCTCGGAAGCCCAGCGACTGCTGTCGGAGCAGCGAGTTTTGATCCGCGATTCCAACGGCTCGCCGTGCGCCGCCGATGACGATGCGCGCGGAATCGCCCCTGACGCGCTGATGGCGCTGGGCGAATCAGCGGAGGCGTCCGCAGACGTGACGCCGCTGGACAACGAACTGGCCGCGCACTATCGCCAATTGCTCAAAGCCCACGTCATCATGGGGTCGGGCAGCCTGTTCGGCGAGATGTCTGCACTGGCGGAGCAGTTGGCCGAGCGAGGCGCAACCGCCCCGCAAACGCTACAATTGCACGTGCAGGTGTTGGAGGAAATGGTTCGCGGGCTCGGCAGCTTAGGGGCGCGGCACGTCATGTCGCGGGGCGATTTGTTGGTCTTGGAAATCCTGGTACACTTGGCCGAACGTTATCGAGTGCGTTGCCAATCGCCCGGCCTGGCGCCAACGTCGAGCCGTCAAGTCGCATGACCGACGAGCGGACCACGATTCACGAACTTCGCCAACTGGTGGACCAATTTGTCAGCCAGCGCGACTGGCACCAATTTCACACGCCCAAAAACCTGGCGATCTCGCTGTCGATTGAAGTCGCCGAACTTCTGGAACACTTTCAATGGATCGACGCGCAAGAGTCGCGCGCCGTTGCCCAGGACGCGGCGCGGCTTGCGGCAGTCGGTGAAGAACTGGCCGACGTAGCCTGCTACACGTTGGCGATGGCCAACGAACTGGGAATCGATCTGTCGCAGGCGATTCGCGACAAGATGGTCAAGAACGCTCAAAAGTATCCGGCCGATGAATACCGCGGCCGATGGGGGGCCGGTGATGTGCACGGCGGCCGCGACAGCACAACGTAGGCTATCAATCACGGGCCGCAGCGCGTGGCTTCGACAATCCCTGCCAGCTCGCCCATCAGGTCGTTCCAGTGATCGGCCCCCAGGCGCGCGACAAGGCGGCCTTGCGCTTGTTCCCAAAATGGCGCAGCCTTGAGCAGTGCTTCGCGGCCCGCGTCCGTGATGGCCACCGACTTCTGCCTGGCACGCTCCGACCTGGTCAGCCGCAGTAGATCCTGACTCAGCAACGGGCGGAGGTTGCGAGTCAGTGTCGAGCGATCCATCACCAGTTCGCGGGCCAGGCGAGCGATGCTGCTGGGCCCCAACAGTTCGGAGGTGATCAAGATCACAAGCTGCGTCGAGCGCAGGCCGGTAGGCGCCAGTGTCTGATCGAACAACTGGGTCACGCTGCGCGAGACTTTGCGGAAATTGAAGCAGGCGCAAGTTCGCGCCATTTCGGCGAGCCTGGTTGAGTCGATTTCACCGCTGTCAGTGTGCATGTTGAGCACTATAATATGCCAGCGGTCGCACGCGGTGCAAGAAGTTTCCAATCCGTCGGTTAGTCGTACGATGCCCGAAGTCCTTGAATCCTATCTGACCGCCACCTGGTTTGTGGACTCCGACACGCCCGAGATCGCCGCGCTGGCCGAAGAGATCCTCCCTCGCGGCGCCGACCAGATCGAGCGTGCCTGCCGGTTGTTCTATGCCGTTCGCGACGGGATTCGCTACACGGCCTACGATTTCGACCTGCGGCGCGAATCCTTCCGGGCGTCGCACGTCTTGGCGCAGGGAGCTTCGTGGTGCGTGCCCAAAAGCGTGCTGTTGGCCGCGCTTTGCCGCGCCAGCGACATTCCCTGCCGTTTAGGCTATGCCGACGTCTGCAACCACATGGCCACCAGGAAGCTGCTCGACTACCTGGGCACGAACGTCTTTTATTACCACGGCTTTAACGAGATTTACTTGCGCGGCCGGTGGGTCAAGGCCACCGTAGCCTTCAATCGCGCGCTGTGCGACAAGGCCCGCTTGTCGCCGTTGGATTTTGACGGTGTGCACGACTCCATCTATCACCCGTTTGACCTGGCCGGGCATCGGTACATGGAGTATCTACGCGACCACGGATCGTTTGCCGACGTGCCCTACGACGACCTGCTCGCCATGTTTTACGAGAAGTATCCCAACATGCGGCCGGGCGAATCGGACGGCACACGCCTGCAAGGCGACTTCGAAGCCGAGATTCAAGCCGAAGCGGGCGGGTGAGTAGCTCGAAATCTCTAGCTGCGACCGCGAACGCGCCTTAGACGGTGTACTCCATGATGGCGAAGTCGGTCTTCATCTGCGCCCAAGTGAGCGTGACCATGCCCGGAGCGTAGCGATTGTTGACGCCCCAGGGATTGAACAACGTTACGGTTTGGGCCGCGGCGTTGTAGCTGATGACGGCATAGGCGTGATTTCCAACGACGCCGTCCTTGGGGTTGGTGTGCGATCCGAACGTGATCAGGCTGCCTGCGTTGAGCGCGGCGATAAACGTGTTTTTGTCGACGTTGGCGAAGCCGGCGTTGCGGTTGGTGATCTGTTTCAGCGCATCGGTCATATAGCCGCCGGAGATCGCATCGTAGCTGTTGTGGCCAGTGTCGCCCAGGTTGGCTCGCAGCCAGCCCGACTCATTCATCTGGGCGTATGCCTTTTCAGCCAGTGCGACCCACAGCGTGGTGTTCTTGTTCGAAACGCTCTGGCCCATGTTGGCATAGATATAGATGCCCTGCGCCGTGGTCGGCAGCTTCGAATCGACGGTGACATAGTCAGCTTTGCCGTTGTTGTAGAAACGCACGGTGTAGGTGCCGTCGCCGTTGACGATGAACATGCTGGTGACGTAATTCGGGTTCTTCAGCGCCGCCTCGGCCAGGCTCGACAGGTAGTAGCAGTCGCCCGTCATGCCTTGCACGACGTCGCTGTATACCGGGGCGCGTGCAAACAGGCTGCCGGCGGCTTGCTTGTACGTGACGCCGGCCATGGTCGTGGGGCGGTCTTCGCCCAGAAACCACTTGCGCACAAGCTTGTCCAATTGCGAGGACGACGATCCGGCCGCCAGGTTGCCAAGGGTCTGGCCTTGGAACAGAGCGTTGGCCTTGTTGCCAAGGACGACATCGGTTGCCAGAACTTGAACGTAGGTATTGGTGCCGAACAGCGAATTGTTGGCGATGACCTTCTTCAGGTCGTAAAATTCGTTCGCCGAGACGGTTCCATCCTTCCGCACCTGGGTGAACATCGACAGCATGTCTGTGCGGCTGAGTGTGCCGTCGTTCGCATTGCTGCGTGTCAGGTTACGCAGCGCCGTATCGAACAAATTGCTGCTGAACCAATCGACGGGCTGCGCCGCGCTGGGCGCGACCGCAGCGGGCGGAGGCGCGACGGTGGTCTGTTGTGCTGGCGTAACCGCCGCGGACGCCGTTGACCCGCGCGAGCTGACCGCCGCGCTTGCCAAAAATGTCGCCAGCCGGACCGTCGAAAAATCGGCGGCCATCATTTCACGTTTTTCCAGGATTTCGAACGCCGTGCGAAACGTTTTCGAGCTGGAATTGGAATTCTTGTTGCGAGTCACAGGAGCTTCCCCTATGTCCGGCGCAACTTGTGCCCGCCAGCGCGGCGCGAGCGCAAGCGCGATCCTGAGCGAATTGTTCGAGAATTGATTCTGCCCGCAAATAGACGTGCGCCCCACGCGGCGGCAAGGCACTGCCTTGCGGTCGGTTTGGGCCACTGAAACTTTAGGTTGCCTTCGGAACCTGTCAAACCGCTGGAACCGGAGCGAGTTCCACTGCGTTTTTCCCTAGGGATCCCCGCGTTTGTGCGGGATTTCGAGGGGCCTTGGCGCGGGCACGGGGCCATGGTTGCTCGTGCGCGCGACTCGTATTACCCTACCAGGGCCATACCCGCCGCGCGAGTTCATATGTTGTCTCCCCTCCGCGGCGCTTAGCTCAGTTTTGCCTCAGGAGTCGCCACGATGAACGTTCACGAATCGGCCTGCATTGTGAAATCATTTCGGTCCATGACGTTTCTGGCGCTGTGGGGCGCTTTGGCGACATCCTGGTTCGCCGCGCCCGCCCCAGCCGACACCGCCGAAAACGAAACACCGATCGGCCGGCGCTGGTGGCCGTCGGAGTTCGGCGAGGGAGACCAGCGCGGCGCGGCCAATCGTCTCGGCCCGGCAAAGGTGCTCGAAGCCAACTCGATGATCAAGACCGGCCAGGTGTATCAGTTGGGGCGCGTGTACGAAAATGGGATGCCGATGCCCAATCCGTATCGGATTTACAGCCTCAGCATCCCCGGCTCACCCACCAGCGAGGCGCTTGGCAAGAACCAGGGAGTGTCGTTCGACGAAATGCTCACTGCGCAGATCGGGCAGGTCGGCACGCAAATGGACGGATTGGCACATGTCGGCGTGCGCGTGGGGCGCGACGATATCTTTTACAACGGGTTCAAGCGGGCCGAATTCGCGCGCGGCTACGGCATGGAAAAGCTTGGCGTCGAGAACGTTGGCCCAATTTTCACGCGCGGCGTGCTGCTGGACGTGGCAGGCATTCGAAAGCAGCCGCGCCTGCCAGTTGGCTATGCGATCACGCCGCAAGACCTCCAAGCCTGCGTCGACGCGCACAAGCTCGAAATCCGGCCGGGTGACGTGGTCGTGATCCACACCGGACACGGCAAGTTGTGGATGGTCGACAACCCGACGTATAACTCCGGCGAGCCGGGCATTGGCATGGCGGCAGCCAAATGGATCAGCGACAAGAAAGTCGCGCTCATCGGCGCCGACACCTGGGCCATCGAGTGCGTTCCGCCCGAAGATCCCGAACGGCCGTTTCCAGTCCACCAGTGGAACCTCGTTCGGAACGGCATTTATCATTTGGAAAATCTGGACCTGAGCGCCTTGGCGGCCGACAAGGTGTACCAGTTCGCGTTCATTTTCTCTCCGCTGCGACTCAAGGGCGCCACCGGTTCGCCCGGCAATCCGATCGCCGTGCGGTAAACAAATGAAAATCACGCGTCTCGAAACCTTCCTTGCCAATGCCGGCTTGAGGAACTATCTGTTCGTCCGCCTGACCACCGACACCGGGCTGACCGGTGTGGGCGAGGCGACGCTCGAGTGGCAGGAGAGGACAGTCCAGACCCTGTTGCACGAGTGGGTCGAGAGTCGCGTACTGGGTTGCGATCCGTTCGACATCGAACGAGTGGTTGGAGACCTGGTGCGAGATCAGTATCAAGGCGGGTCGACTGTGATGACCGCCATTAGCGGCGTCGAGGTGGCGCTGTGGGACATCGCGGGCAAGGCTTGCGGTCGGCCGACGTATCAACTGCTCGGCGGGCGCTATCACGCGCCGCTGCCGGCGTACGCCAACGGTTGGTACGCCGGAGCCATGACGAGCGATGAATTCGCCGCGCGAGCCCGCGATGTCGCGGCTCGTGGCTATCGGGCCATGAAGTTCGATCCATTTGGCACAGCCTGGAAGGAGATGCCGGCCGACCAGATCGACGCGGCCGTCGAGCGCGTGGCCAAAGTTCGCGAGGCGGTTGGGCCGCGCGTGGGTTTGATGATCGAATTTCACGGCCGGCTCTCGGCGCCATGTGCCTTGGAAGTCATGAGGCGGCTCGAACCATACGAACCCGCCTGGTGCGAAGAGCCGATCAGCCCCGAGCGCGTCGAGCTGCTGGCGAATCTCAAGCGTCAAGCTCGCGCGCCGATCGCCGCCGGTGAACGGCTTGTGAGCGAAGCCGACTTCCACCGCATGCTTGCGCTCGGAGCCGTCGACGTTGTGCAGATGGATATCTGCCACTGCGGCGGACTACTCGCGAGCAAGAAAATCGCGGCCATGGCCGCCGTGCACGACGTGCGCGTCGCGCCGCATTGCTCGATCGGGCCCGTGGCGCTGGCGGCCGCGCTGCACTTCGACACCAGCACGCCGAACTTTTTCATCCAGGAGGCGTTTGGCGACTTCGACGTGCCGTGGCGCGATCAATTGGTGCGCAGCCGCCATCGCATCGTCGAAGGCCAGTTTATCGTGTCGGACGACCCAGGTCTGGGCGTGGAGCTCGACCTGGCCGTGATCGCCGAGCATCCTTACGTGCCCCACGCGTTTCCCGGTTTGTGGGACACACGCTGGTCGGCCGGGTTCAGGCAGTTGGGCTGAAAACTTTGAGGGACGCTTGGTGCAACCCTTCCACATCGCACTGACAGGCGACTTTCTCAACGCTCAGGGCTCGAG
>CAZUPX010000621.1:0-2019 GCA_964622155.1 uncultured Planctomycetaceae bacterium
CCCGCTACAGATGAGATTGAGTAACAGCACTGACCGTCGCTCGGGTCGATAACATGAACATGATCGAAGTGGGTGCCACCCATGTCCCCTTGGCCCCCCCAGCTACACAGGACTAATCTCCCATCGAATAGTGCTGCTTCATCAAAATCGTCCTGCCGCAAGAAAACGAGCCAAAGAAAATAATCCAATTGGAAGCTGGATCGGAACACCCACTTGACTAAGTAGACCGCATTAAGTTCATCCGTTTCTGCCGATTGACCTATTGGCACTGGCATGGAAGCCGGGCCGAGGGGTATCGGCATGAACAAACGACTGGAGGTCGTGCTCAGTTCGTGGCAACGGCGACGGCTACAACAGATTCGCGATCATCCGCTTTCGCCGCGGGTGGCCAAGCGGGCCATCTGTCTGCTCATGTCCGCCGAAGCCTCGTCCAACAAGGTCATCAGCCAGGCGACGGGCCTGTGTTCCGACGCCATAACCGACATTCGCCGTCGATGGCAGGAGCACGGAATGGCTTCTCTGCAAGACCGACCTCGTTCCGGGCGTCCGACGACGACCACGCCTGCCTATCACCGGGAACTGCGCAAGGCACTGCGTCGGGGCCCACGGGCGTACGGTTACATCTTCACGGTCTGGAGCGTAGCTCGACTCAACGCCCACCTGAAAAAGACAACCGGCGTCAGCATCGGCGAGAGCCGAATCCGGCAACTGATCCGCGCCGAAGGCTTCGTCTATCGCCGGCCCAAACATACGCTCAAGGGCAAGCGGAACGAAAAAGCCTACCGCAAGGCACAGCGGGCACTATCCCGGCTAAAAAAGGGGCCCTTCGCCCAGGGGCCGATCACGAACTCTGGTACCAGGACGAATCCGAGTTCCACCTTCACCCTCATCTGACGCGGGCCTGGATGCCGCGTGGCCGACAGCTGCGGGTCCGCAGTCCCGGCCGCAACAAGAAGATGACGGTCTTCGGTGCCTGGCGTTATGGCCACGGATCGTTCCTGTCCCATGTTCAGCCTCGAAAGACAGCTTGGGGATTCCGCATCCTGCTGCAGAAGCTCGTTCGCCGTGCCCGGCGCACCGGACGGCGAATCATCCTGGTGATGGACCAAGGCAATCCGCATCACGCCAAGGCCATTCATCACGACCTCCAAGTTGTCAAAGAGCACGTTGAGGTATTCTGGCTGCCGCATTACAGCCCGGAACTGAACCTCATTGAGATCCTGTGGCGACACCTCAAGCGTTCACGCATGGCCAACGTCTTGTTCAGGAGCTTCCGGCAGTTCAAAAGACACCTGGAACAACTCCTGAAGGACTTCGCCATGCAACCGGACCTCACGCTTAGAATCGTCACACCCAATTGCCGTGTGGCAATTCGGAAAAACTTGATGCTGGGCACTTAGAGGATGCGTCGTTGAATCTCCAGCTTGATGGATGCGATGTGCTCCACAGCCACTCAGGAAAACAAACCCGCAGTAGGCTATGGTTAGGAGATGGCACCAACGCCGAACGCCATTCGAGCTATGCATCTCTGAGAAGCCGCCCCCGGCCTCCTAAGTGAGGTCTCAATACTCCGGGGATGATCACACTGCCATCAGCTTGCTGATTCAGCTCGAGAATGGGAATCAGCACACGTGGCAGGGCGATCATGGTGTTATTCAACGTGTGGCAGAAGTGGGTTTTCTTGTCGCCGGTGCGGTAGCGCATGTTCAGCCGGCGGGCTTGGAAGTCGTAGAAGCGCGAGGCGCTGTGTGTTTCGCTGTAGGCGTTGCGGGAGGGCATCCAGGCCTCGATGTCGAACTTCTGCACCTGGCCCATACCTAGATCGCCGGTGCAGACGTTGATCACGCGGTAGGGAAGCTGCAGCTTCTGCATGATGTCCTCCGCATTTTGGAGGATTTCGGCGTGGAAGCGGCGGGACTCTTCCTTGTCGTTGCGGCAAATGACCACCTGCTCGACCTTGTCGAACAGGTGCACGCGGTACAGGCCGTGGGTGTCCTTGCCGGCGGCCCCGGCCTCGCG
>CAZUPX010000622.1:0-5412 GCA_964622155.1 uncultured Planctomycetaceae bacterium
CAGTCGCGGAGCGATCAGTCGCCCTTTGCACATGGCCATGGACGCGGCCTTGCGCGACGGCGGCCAGGTGATCTTGCTGCTCAATCGCCGCGGCTATTCGACGCACATTCAGTGTCCCGCATGTGGAGAAGTGGTCAAATGCCCTCACTGCGAAATCGCGTTGACACATCATTTTCATGATCACATCGCGCTGTGCCATTATTGCGACTATCAGTCGCCTGCGCCGGCCGAGTGCCCGAGCTGCCACCATCCGGGCATCCACTATGGCGGGCTCGGCACGCAGCGTCTCGAGGCCGAAGTCAAAGCGCGATTTCCCGAGCATCGTTGCCTGCGGATGGACGCCGACGCAATGCAGCGCCGCGGCAGTCACGCGAGTGCGCTGGGTCAGTTTCGCGATGGGCACGTGCGTATCCTGTTGGGCACGCAAATGATCGCCAAGGGGCTCGATTTTCCGAATGTCAGGCTGGTCGGCGTCATTAACGCCGACACGGCGCTGCACCTGCCCGACTTTCGAGCCTCGGAGCGAACATTTCAACTGGTCACTCAAGTGGCGGGCCGAACTGGTCGCGGAGAGAAAGGGGGCCGCGTGCTGGTGCAAACGTTCAATCCCGACAATCCGTCGATCGCGGCAGCCACGCGGCACGACTATCTGGCGTTTGCCGCGCGCGAGCTGCCGGATCGCCAGAAGCTCGACTACCCCCCGTTTGCGAGTATGATTCGCCTCGTCGTCCGCGGACCCCGCAAGCCGACCGCTGAACAATTTTCCGAATCGATTGCCGCCGGTGTCAGGGCTCGACTCAAGGGCACGGCCTGTACCTGGCGAGTCCTCGGTCCGGCGCCAGCGCCGATCGAAAAACTGCGCGGCCAATACCGCTTTCACATCCACGTGCAAGGCAACGAGTCAGCCGCGTTGCGAGAAGCCGTTCGCACAGTCACCGATGAATTGAACACTCCCAAAGAGGTCCAGTGGATTGTCGACGTCGATCCGGTGGAGATGCTGTAGTCCAATGCGCGCCGTGAGGGTGCCCAGCGGCTTACTAACCCGACGCGCAAGCGAGGGACTCCAGTCGTTCGCGCTTCAGATCGGAATCCCTCGCTTGCGAGTCGGGTTCGTTTGTCAGTCACAGGCGTCGAATTCCCGCGGCCGACATCCCATCACACCTCCCAACCACCCAAATGGCCCTCACTTTCCTCTTGGAGTTAGTGCACCTGCATCGGTAAACTATAGAAGGTGGGAAATCTGGTCCTTCGAGAGTTTGCCGAAGCATGTCGTATCACTCTCTGAAACGGGTGTTGGGCGAGAGCAGCCTGGAGCGCAAATGCCGCTGGCTGTTCGGCGTGTGCCTACTGGTTCTTATTACCGGCAGCTTCTGGTGGTACGGTCGCAGCACGGAAGTACTGGTGCTGGAGTCGACCCGCGAAAGCGCCCGCGGACTGGTCGACACCAGTATGATGATCCACCACTGGAAGAAAGACCAAGAAGGGAACGACAACGAGTCCGGTGGCGAGAAGTTCCGCGACCTGGTCGAAGACCAGAGCAAGGGTCTAACCAGCCGACCCTATCGCTTGGAATTCATTCGACCGGTCAAGGACGGGCCCAATGCCCCCAAGGACGAATTTGAACGCGCATTGGTCAGGAAGTTCACCGGCCAGCGCCCCACGGCCGCGGAGATGACCGACGGCACTGCTGTGCTCGAGTTCGAGGAGCGGCCCGCTGTGGTCGACAATAAATCCGAATATCAATATTACAAGCCGATTCGAATTACCAGCCTCGAGTGCATCCTGTGCCACGCCGGCACCAACGTGGGGATTTCGCCGCCAGGTGGCCAGTGGCAGATCGGAGATTTGGTATCGATCATCATGGTGGCCCTGCCTGACGACAAGCTGCAAACTGCCCAGGCCAAGAACTATGCCATTTTGCTGGGTACCGCCATCGTCACGGTGTTCTTCGCCATGCTCGCGGCCTGGATCATCGTTCGCTACGTGATCGTCAAGCCGCTGGCGCACTTGCGCGACGTCAGCGACCGGATCACTCGCGGTGACATCGCACTGCGGGCCGAGTTGAATACCGGCGACGAGTTTGAGCGCCTGGCCGTGGCGTTCAACCGCATGTTGCGCCAACTGGCCACGAACCAGGACGAGCTGAAGAACTTCAACGACGACCTGAACGTGAAGGTCGACGAGCTGGCCCAGCTCAATATGCGGCTGTACGAAATGAACCGTCTGAAGAGCGACTTTCTGGCCACGATGAGCCACGAGCTGCGCACCCCGCTCAACGCCATCATCGGCTTCAGCGACGTGCTCGAGTCGATCGCCTCGCTCGATGAAAAGCAAAAGCGCTACGTCCGAAACATTCAGACATCAGGCAAGGTCCTGCTCGAGATGATCAACGATATTCTGGACCTGGCGAAGATCGAAAGCGGCAAGATGGAGGTTCGCTTGTCCGACTTCCGCGTTGACCAGGTGGTGACCGCCCAGTGCGACATGGCCCGGCCACTGACGGAGCGGAAGAACATCGACCTGGACACCGAGATCGAGCCGGACCTGCCGGAAATGTTTCAGGACCAGGCCAAAGTGCAGCAGATTCTCAACAACTTGCTCTCCAATGCCATCAAGTTCACGCCCGAGGGGGGACGCATCATCGTCAGCGCGCTGCGAAGCGAACGCGGTGACTTGCTGCTGAAAGTGGCCGACACGGGCGTCGGCATCGCCGAAGAAGACCAGGTTGCGATCTTCGAAAAGTTCCGCCAGGGCAAGTCGGTGCTCAAAGGGGGTGACGCCATGACCCGCGAGTACTCCGGCACCGGCTTGGGCTTGTCGATTGTCAAGGAGCTGTGCAAGCTCTTGGGGGGCGAGATCTCGCTGGCAAGCGAATTCGGCAAGGGGAGCACGTTCACGGTCCGCTTGCCTTGGATTCGCTCCGAAGGTCCGAAGCTCGATTCGGGCTTGCCGGCCGTGGTCGACGACTCGGTCAAGCTCCGCTGGAACGAGTCGTCGAGCTCCGTGGAAGCACCGGCGGCCACGTCGTGACGTCTTCGAGCGCCCCAGAAGTCGCTGTGCTGAAACGCAAGCGAAAGGTCCATGCCACCTGCCGATTCGTCGCTGCGAGAGGTCGAACTGTTCACCGACGGGGCATGCAGCGGCAATCCCGGACCAGGCGGCTGGGCCTTCATTCTGCGGCATCCTTCGTCGGAGAAGGAGCTTGAACAGTCCGGCGGCCAGCGCGAGACGACCAACAACCGCATGGAGCTGATGGCCGTCGTCCGCGGGCTGGAAGCCCTCAAAAAGCCTTCGCACGTCAAGCTCATGACCGACAGTGTCTACGTCGGCAAAGGACTTAGCGAATGGATGCACAAATGGAAGGCCAACGGCTGGCGCCGCCGCGAGGGGACGCAGTGGAAAGAGGTCAAGAACGAAGACCTGTGGCGCGAGCTCGACGAACTCGTCGCCCGGCACAAGTTGACCTACATCCGCGTTGCCGGGCATAGTGGCCATCCCGAGAACGATCGCTGTGACGAGCTGGCCGTGGCGGCGTATCAGCAGTTTCTGAACCGCCGATAAGTCATACCGTCTCGTGCCTTGGTCTGGCTGCGCCGATAGAATGTGGGCATGTCGCGCACTGTCGACAAGTCGCAACGCGTCGAGCTCAACACGCCCCTTCAATTCCTCAAGGGCTGCGGTCCTCAACGGGCCGAGCTGTTGGCACGGCTCGATCTGCACACGGTTCGGGACTTGCTATTTTTCTTTCCCCGCGACTACCAGGATCTGACCGACCTGCGCAGGATCGACCAGTTGGAGGAAGGACCGCTCGTGAGTGTGCTGGGCACCGTCGACGAGGTCGAACTGGCCGACCGGGGCATTGGCCGTAGCATGTTGGGCGTGCTCATACGCTCGGGCAACGACTACTTGCGGGCAGTGTGGTTCAATCAGCCGTTCCTGCGAGACAAGTATCGCGTCGGACAGACGGTGCTACTTTCTGGAAAGGCAAAGAAGCGCGGCCTGCGGTGGGAAATGGTGCACCCGAGTGTGCGAATTGTCCAACTCGATCTCCCCTCTACCCTCGTGAGAGAGGGTGGCGACGGGCACCGACGCGAAGCGTTGGTCGGCGAGCCGGGTGAGGGGGCGGGTGCTCAAGTGGAGAGTACCTTGGCGCCCCCCCACCCTCACCCCGGCCCTCTCCCATCAAGGGAGAGGGAGGGCGAGCGCGGGCCGACACTGCCCACAGCAGGCTTGCTCCCGCTCTACCCGCTCACCGAAGGCCTACAACAGCATCACGTGCGCCGGCTCGTCCGGCAGGCCGTCGAAGTCGCCTTGGAATCGCTGGACGAGGTTTTTCCCTCCCGGTTTCTTGACGAGCACGGGCTTTGGCCGCTGCGCACCGCGCTACCTGAGTTGCACTTTCCCACGACTCGAGAGAACCTCGACCGGGCTCGGCGGCGCTTTATCTATCAAGAGTTGCTCGTGCTACAACTGGCGCTGGCGCTTAAACGCCGGCAGGTCGTCGACGCGTGGCAGGCCGTTCCGCTGGAATTGACGGCCAAGATCGACGCCCGGATTCGCCGGCTGTTCCCTTTTTCGTTCACTGCCGGCCAGAATCGAGCCGTGGCCGAGATCGCGGCCGACATGGGGCGAGCGCAGCCGATGAACCGCTTGCTCGAAGGGGACGTCGGCAGCGGCAAAACGGTGGTCGCGGTGTACGCCATGCTCCTGGCTGTGGCCCACCAGAGCCAGGTCGTGCTCATGGCCCCCACCGAGGTCCTGGCGCGACAGCATTTCGAGACGCTCGATCGATTGCTCTCGGGCAGTCAAACCCGGCTGGGCTTGCTCACCGGCGCTCAGACCGGCAAGGCCCGTACGGAGTTGCTCGAACAAATCGCTTCGGGCCAAACACAGATTCTGATCGGCACGCAGGCGGTGGCCACTGCTGATGTGAAGTTTGCCCGGCTGGGATTGGTTGTGATTGACGAGCAGCACAAGTTCGGCGTGCGGCAACGGGCGGCGCTGCGCCGCTCGGGCGTCTCGCCTCATTATCTGGTCATGACCGCCACGCCGATTCCCCGCACGCTGGGCATGACTCTGTTCGGCGACCTGGACGCCACCACGCTGCGAGACACTCCACCCGGCCGACAGAACGTCCACAGCTATTTGCCCTCCGCCGAAGACCGTCCGCGATGGTGGGACTTCTTTCGCAAAAAGCTTCGCGAGGGACGACAAGGTTTCGTGATCGTGCCGCTGGTCGAAGGCTCCGAGCAGGTGCAGGCCGCCAATCTGAACGAGACGTTCGAGGCGCTGGCCAACGGCGAACTGGAGGCGTTTCGCCTGGGGCTGGTCCACGGCCGCATGACGCCGGCCGAGAAACAGTCGGCCATGGATGCGTTTCGTCGCGGCGCGACGCAGGTGCTGGTGGACACT
>CAZUPX010000623.1:0-1777 GCA_964622155.1 uncultured Planctomycetaceae bacterium
GCTCGGCGATCAGGTCGGCCAGGTCGTCGAGATTCTCAAGGCTGGCGATTCGCACCAGCGCCATCTCGGCCAGCGTGCGGCCCTGCGTGCTGTAGCGCAGGCGCGACAGCGTGTGATCCAGGATCTGCATGATGGCCAGCATGGTCTCAACGCCCAGCCGCCCGCCGAGATCGGCGAGCTGCCCGTGCCCCGCCGCCGAGGTGTGCAGCAGAACGTCGCCGGAGCACCCGACCGCGGCCGCCAGCGCGTCGCGAAAGTAGCCCAGCAATTGTTCGAGCAGTTGTCCGACGTCGACCCCTTCGGCCAGCGCCGCATCGAGCGCCGCAATCGACGCCGCGGCGTTGTGTTCGACCAGGTGGCCCGCCAGCTCCGACAGCCGAGTGTCGCCGGCCGTGCCAAGCATCGCATGAACCTCGGCGGCGGTGATCCGCCCTTGGCCGAATGCCAGCAATTGTTCGAGCAGCGACTGGCTGTCGCGCATCGAGCCGCCAGCTCGCCGGGCCAGGATGGCCAGTGCCTCGGGCTCGGCCGTCACCCCCTCCGCGGCGACAATCTGTTCCAGCCGCTTGACGATAGCCGGCAGTCCTATGCCCGCAAAATCAAACCGCTGGCATCGCGACAGGATCGTGACGGGGATTTTGGTGGCCTCAGTCGTGCAAAAGATGAACTTCACGTGCTCGGGTGGTTCTTCCAGCGTTTTGAGCAGGGCATTGAAGGCCTCGCGCGTCAGCATGTGGACTTCGTCGATGATGTAGATCTTGTACCGCGCGCGGCTGGGGCGGATGTTGACGTTTTGCCGCAACTGTCGGATCTCGTCGATTCCGCGGTTGCTGGCCCCGTCGATCTCCAAAACGTCGACGTCACCGCCGGCGCTGATCGTCTCACAGATGTCGCACTGATTGCAGGGCGTTTGCGTGGGCCCCGTGGCGCAATCGAGCGCTTTGGCCAAAATGCGGGCCGCTGAAGTCTTGCCCACGCCACGGGCGCCGCAGAACAGGTAGGCGTGCCCCACGCGGTTGGCGGCGATCGCCCCAGTCAAGGCCCGGGCCACGTGCTGCTGGCCGACTAACTCGTCGAACGTTTGAGGGCGGTAGCGGCGGGCAACGACGACGTACTGGCTGGCCCGCTCGTTTCCTGCGGGAACATCGAGCGGCAATCGAGGCTCAGTTTTTTCGGCGTCGGAGGCCATCTTGGCCTTTAAGGGGCAAGTTCGTTGAAGGAAGTGAGCGGGTCAAAGTTCAATAGAGTCCATAAGTGCGGCCCCCCATGAGAGACCCGACGCACAAAGAGATGACTGCTTATGGCTGCTGACTTTCGTCCCTGACCAGGTTCACAGGTCTCCATTGCGCGGGCCTCTCATGCGGGGCCGGCACGACGCGAGTGGACGCTTATTTGTACGCCGATAGGGCTCCCGGTGTCAAAGGGCCCAGCGGACCGGTCGTGAGTCAGTTTGAAATGGGACTTTCCGTGACGACGCACTCTCGTGCCTGACGACTGGCTCCAACGTCGCTTGGGGCGCGTGTCGCGCTTGCGCCTCGCGAGCATGCTTGTTGAACTGGGGGTCGTGAGAATTTTGATTCCTGTCTCATCCGTTCACGGCCGTTGATGTGTAGAATGGATACGGCGACTGGGCTCTCCGATTAAAGGGTACGAAACCATGAGACTTCGCATCAGCAAATTGATCGCCGTACTGCTCGCGGCGATGTTAATGTTGCCACAGGCCCCGGCGTTTGCTCGCGGTGGCGGTGGTGGCGGAGTTCACGGCGGCGGCGGTGGT
>CAZUPX010000624.1:0-3109 GCA_964622155.1 uncultured Planctomycetaceae bacterium
GCGTCCGACCGCGAACCGCGGGTTTTATGAACAGCTCAATCAAAGCCAACTTTCCCGAGATGCCGCCGATGGTCGGCTTCGCAAGCACTGCGTCGTTTCGATCCGGCGCGTTTCCAGGTAAGGGAGACGCGTACGGCTCCCTGGAACAGCAAGTCCAAGGTTTCGCCGAGCTACCAGGTCCGGCGGTGGTCGTGTTCCAGGATTTGGACGACCCACCGGTCGGCGCGACCTTTGGCGAAGTCATGTGCTCGACGTACAAAGGCTTCGGCTCGGTGGGCCTGATCACCTCCGGCGGCGGACGCGACCTGTTGCAGGTCCAAGCCCTGGGCTATCCAGTGTTCACCGGCTCGACCATCTGCTCGCACGCCTGCTGCCACATTCTGCACGTCGGGATGTCGGTGCGTGTCGGCGGCCTGGTCGTTAACCCGGGCGACCTGCTGCACGGCGACGCCAACGGAGTAACCAACATCCCGCCGGACATCGCCACCGCAGTGGCCGACATCTCGCAAGAATTCGTCGACGCCGAAAAGATCGTGCTCGATTACGTCAACGGGCCAGGGAAGAAGTCCGCCGCGGGTCTGAGCGCGGCACGGAAAGAGTATTCGGCCGTGGTGGCGAAATTGACGGAGCGTATCAAACGATAGACGGCGTACTTCGCCGCTCAGGACCGGCCCTGCCCGAACATTGCCACGATCTGTTCTCGCGTCACCGGCCGAATAATTCCGTGCTCGCAGATGATGGCTGTGATCAGCCGCGCCGGCGTGACATCGAACGCGGGATTGTAGACGCCGATACCGTCAGGGGCTGTCTGGTGCCCGAAGCCGTGCGTAATCTCTCGAGGATCGCGCTGCTCGATGGGGATTTCCTCGCCGGTCGAAATCGACAGGTCGAACGTGCTGGTAGGCGCCGCGACATAGAATGGAATGTTGTGTGCGGCGGCAAGTATCGCGACGCCGTAGGTTCCGATCTTGTTCGCGGTGTCGCCGTTGGCGGCAATGCGATCGGCGCCGGTTACGACTGCCTTCACGCGCCCCTCGCGCATCACTTGGGCGGCCATCGAGTCGCAGATCAACGTCGCATCGATGCCGCGTTGGGTCAGCTCCCAGGCCGTCAGCCTCGCCCCCTGCAACAGTGGCCGGGTCTCGTCGACGTACACGTGCACGTGTTTGCCCGACTCATGTGCTGCGAAGAACACGGCCAGCGCCGTGCCGTAGTCGGCAGTGGCCAGGCCGCCGGCATTGCAATGTGTCAAGACACCTTGACCATCCGCCAACAAAGCGGCGCCGTGGCGTCCGATGGCTCGGCAACACTCGCGGTCTTCGGCCTCGATGGCTCGTGCCTCGGCCAACAGTGCTGAATGAATCTCAGCCGGCTTGCGACCGCCGCGGAGCGATTCGGCGCGCGACTTCATACGATCCAGAGCCCAAAACAAGTTGACCGCCGTTGGTCGACTGGTGGCCAGATATGTGGTCACCTCATCGAGTCGGGCGAACAACGTCGCCTCGCAGCCCGCGGCGCTTTGCAGTCCTAGGCACACGCCATAAGCCGCGGCAATGCCAATCGCCGGCGCGCCGCGAACCCGCAGCGAGCGGATGGCTTCCCATACGGATTCCACGTCGCGACATTCAATGTACTTCAACTCCAATGGCAGCAGCGTCTGGTCGATGAGCTTCAAATAGCCGTCCAATTGGCCGATCCAAGACAATGTTGCCGGCGCGCTGGTGGTGGCTACATTCATCCGGCACCTGTGAATTGCCTACTTCAATCGAACAGCCGCTGCTGTCAACCCGAGAAAACAAACGGAACGCTCCGAGGCGGCAAACTGAAGTACATTGTAGAAGGGGTTGATTGGCGGATAAAATAGGAGTGTCGCTGGGCAGCGCGAGTTTGTGCGTCTAGCGGCAGCAAACGCGGAATTCGTTTCATGGGCTCATCCACGCGAAAACCATCGTCGACTGGCGATAGCGTCGTCGCCGGAGTATCGTCAAGCGGTCGTCGCGAATCGGTTTTCCCAATTTATGAACAGGAACTTCAACTTAAGGAACGATGGGCCTTGAGTGAAGCAAGCCGTCATTTTGACGAGAAAAGCGCCGTATTCGCCGCGTTACAAAGAATCACACGCCGCCTGAAGGAACTTGACGTTCCCTACGCAATCGTCGGCGGAATGGCTCTGTTCAAGCACGGATTGCGCCGCTTCACCGAAGACGTCGATATCTTGGTAAGGAAAGCCGATCTCAAACGCATTCATCTGGCACTCGAAGGTCTTGGTTATATCGCACCGCGCAAGCATAGCAAGACCTTGCGCGATACGGAAAACGGCGTCCGCATTGAGTTTCTCACCACGGGCGAGTTTCCAGGAGACGGGAAACCGAAACCCGTCGCGTTTCCTGATCCTGACACCGTTAGTGTCGAATCCAACTCGATCAAATACATCAGCCTTCCACGGCTTGTTGAATTGAAGCTTGCTTCGGGCATGACGGGCGCCGGTCGGCTAAAGGACCTTGGCGACGTAGAGGAACTCATCAAGCTGCTCAATCTGCCGCCCCAGTTCGCACAAGAGTTGAACCCGTATGTGCGAGACAAGTTCACGGAATTGTGGAAGCACGCCAAGCGACGCTACGTAACGGTCTGGCCGAACCGGCGGCTGGCCACGGATGCCCGGTTGCTTGAGGGCATGCAACGCGACGGTGTCATCCTGGAGCGCGAAGAATCCGCTGCTCGTGACCATACTCGTTTGGTCACCACCGATCCCGATGTTGCAGCCAAGTATGAAATGGTTGAAGAGTCGGAATTCTGGCAACAACCTGACGATGAACGGGGACCAGGGTCTCCGAGTCAATAATTGACGCGTGGATCGGCCGTCCTCGTTTCAGCTTCGCTGCGCAGGTCAGACCGCAAATCGCCGGTTGAATGGCAAGCCGAACGTTTCGGCGACGGCCTGGTTGGTCACCTCTCCGGCCATCATGTTGATACTGCGGGCCACCGGGCGCAATTTTGCGGCCGCGCGCTCGATGCCCAGATTGGCGATCGCCAACGCCCAAGGCAACGTCACGTTGCACAGCGCGTAGGTGCTGGTACGGCCCACGGCGCCCGGCATGTTCGTGACGCA
>CAZUPX010000625.1:0-1700 GCA_964622155.1 uncultured Planctomycetaceae bacterium
CATTCGGCCAGGCGTGCGCCATCGGGCCATCGGACCCATGAAGGTGCTAGTGGTAGTGCATCCCAAGTTCGATCCGGCGGATGAGTGGTTTGATTGATATCGTCGAGGCAACATGCCTGGTGTCCACCACGCGTCGTCACCATGCTGTGTTTTTCCCGCAATTGCTGACCGATCGAGGGGTATTTGCGAATAATGAATCACTCGGGCCAGCGGCACGTTAAAATCGCCGCTGGCGTTTCGAGTGCGGGCTCCGACAGCGGCTTGCCCGCCCCTGGGGGGCGTCGTATTCTAGACAGTAACATCGTCAATCTCTCTCCAACTTCGCCAGCCGATCACCACGGGCCGGACATGCAAGCCAGCGCAAGAATACTTCACAACCACCCGACTTTGAACATCCTCTTACTTGTGTCTCTGCTGGGCGCCGCGATGCTGTGCCCGGCCGGACTTCTTGCGGCGGAGCTCGATCCTCTGGACTGGCCCAACTGGCGAGGACCGGACCAAAACGGAGTCTCCCACGAGACGGGCATCATTGATACCTGGGATCCCGCTGGGGGCGCCGGCAGCAACGTGCTGTGGAAGAATCCCGAGCTGGGCGGCATCTCCACGCCAATCGTGATGCGCGACAAGCTATACATGATCGTCCGCAGCGACTCCGACACGCCGCGCGAGGGCGAAAAGGTCGTCTGTGTCGACGCGGTCACCGGAAAGAAGATCTGGGAAAGCAAGTTCAACGTCTATCTGTCCGACGTGCCGGCCGAACGAGTCGGCTGGAGCTGCTGCGTCGGCGATCCAACGACTGGCCGCGTGTACGCGATTGGCGTGTGCGGCTTTTTTCAATGCCTGGAGGGTGACACGGGCAAGACCGTCTGGAAGCGCTCGCTCAACGAAGAATTCGGACTGCTGACGACCTATGGCGGACGGACCAATGTGCCCGTCGTGTTCGAAGATCTGGTGATCATCAGCGGCGTGGTCACCGGCTGGGGCGACATGGCTCGACCGGCGCATCGGTTCTTGGCGTTCGACAAGAAGACCGGCGACGCCGTGTGGTTTAACGGCACGCGCCCCCTGCCAGAAGACACGACGTATAGCACGCCAGTCCTGGCGGTGCTTAACGGCCAGGCGGCGCTGGTGTTCGGCTCGGGCGACGGAGGCGTTCACGCCTTTCAACCGCGCACCGGCAAGCCGATCTGGACCTTCCAGCTATCGGCCCGCGGCATCAACGTCTCGCCGGTCGTCGACCGCGAAAAAGTCTACATCGCCCACGCCGAGGAGAACTTCCTCGACCGGACAACGATGGGTGCGATCGTCGGCATCGACGGCACCAAGACCGGTGACAAGTCCGCCGATGGCAAACCAGTTCTCGACAACGGCGAGCCAGTGATCACCAAAACCGGCGAGCTGTGGCGCGTGCCGGGCATGGTGGGAAAAAGCTCACCGCTGTTGGTCGACGGCCGACTGTATGCGTTCGACGATGGCGCCAAGCTGTACGTCATCGATGTCGCCAGCGGCAAACTTCTGGGCAAGCCGATCAAGATGATCGGCACGATCATGCGATCGAGCCCCGTTTATGCCGACGGCAAGATCTACGCCTGCACAACCAGCGCCTGGCACGTCTTTGAGCCAACGGCCAGCGGCGCCAAACTCGTCGGCAAAATGCGTCTGCCCGCGGCCGATGAGGTTTCAGGATCGCCGATCATCTC
>CAZUPX010000626.1:0-1598 GCA_964622155.1 uncultured Planctomycetaceae bacterium
CAAGATCGAGAACGAATATCCCGAGGTCGAGGGCATTTCGCCCGACGGCGAGTGGACGCTGGTCGAATCGAGCCGCGACCGCGGGCCGGAACGACAGAACGGGAATTACGTTGACATCTGGAAACTGCGCCTCGTCGCGAACAGCGCCGACTACGTCCGCATGACGCGCTGGGGCGACTACGAGGGATTCAAGGCCTCGAATCCCGTCGTCAGCCCGGACGGAAAATGGATGGCGTTCCAGTCGGCCCGCAACAACGAGCCCGCCGGCGTCGGCCACGGAATTTTCCTTGTGAATTTGAAATGAGCGGTAGGCAGGTTCGTGGCTAGCGCAGACCTTACTTTCCAGGTCTGCGCGCCGAAGACGCATGAGGTGGCATGAATCGCAGACCCAAAGGGTCTGCGCCACCCGACGGCATTTATGATGGCCAATCGGCGGGGAGCATCGCTAGCAATTGCTTTTTGCGCCAGCCGCTTCTAAGCTATGCGTCGCCATGCCAATTGTTCACCAGCCACCGGACTTCACGTCCAACCCCGACCTTCTGAAGCGCCTTATCTACTCAAAGTACCTTTTTAACCGCGCTCAATCGTTGCAGCGGCAGGGAGACGAATTGGCGTCTGCGGAAGCTGTGCTCACCGCCCACGACTCAGTAGAAATGCTCATGGGAGTTGTCACAGACTTCCTACGAATAAATGCAAAGTGGGAATTTATGGCATTCTGGGAAATCATCGAAAACAAGACCGGAAAAGAGCCGCAATATAAGCACGCGATAAAGAGGCTTAACAATCTTCGCACCGGGTTCAAGCATGCAGCCAATCTTCCCAATCCGAGCGTTGTTGCGGACCTCATGCCCAGTGTGGCAGCCTTCTGCGCTGACGTTACGGCACAGTATTTGAGACACAACTATGAAACCGTAACCCTTACTGACCTAATTCAGAATGCGGCGGCGCGGGAGAGAGTAAAGCAGGCCGAAAAGGCAAAGGCGGCAGGCAATATCCAGCAGGCGCTTCTTGACCTCAGGGTCGCTTTTGACACGCTACACAAAGAGGCTCGTGAAAAGCACAAGTCAATTCTTATCCAAGGCATTGGCTTCGGAACATCATTGACGCCACGACTTCAGGAGGCCTTTGGGCCGTTCGTCAAGACATTTAAACTGGACAAACTGACACTCGCCGTCCATCAACTCGTTGAAACGATGAACGGAATGTTATTGGGGATCGACCCCTCAAGATTTCGCCGCTTTTCTCAAACAGCCCCCATCTCATCGAGGGGACTCGACAAAAGCGTTTTCTATTTATGGCAGACAAAGCCACAGGATTTGGGGCCTGAGGACGTTGATTTCTGCCAAGAGTTCGTGATTGATTTTGCCTTGCGACTTACCAACAAGTAGCGGGCTGGTGGCGCATCCCGATTGAACGACATCGGGACAAGTCCATCGCGTGTTTTGCGATGTGTGCGAAGGCGGCGGGGAGCTTGCACGCCGCACACCCCGATGAATCGGGGTATGCGCCGAGAAGCGGAAAGTTTGTGGGTTCGGCGTCGCGCGAAAGATTTGAGGAATCGCAGACATCAAAGAGCGATGTCTGCGCCACCCACGCCA
>CAZUPX010000627.1:0-2061 GCA_964622155.1 uncultured Planctomycetaceae bacterium
CCAACTGTCCGTCCCCAGTTCGACGTACCCGACCAGGGCGTGCAGGAACAGCAACAGCAGCAACACCGGCGAGGCGAACTGCGCGATCATCTCGCTAAATTTGACGCCGGCAGCCCGCGCCTCGGAAATCGGAAACTTTTCTTTGAAGACAATCATGCCGTACCACAACGTGGGCACCAGGAAAAACATCATCGGAATCTCCAAGGACAGCGGAAATCTTGCCTCCTCGCCCACGAAGCCGACGGCCAACAAGCCGCCAAGAATCAATCCGCCAGGCCAGCCCGCGTGAAGAATGTTGAGATAGTGCGTCTTCTGCTTCGGATACAACGTGGCGACCAACGGGTTGATGGCCGCTTCGCACATGCCGTTGGCCAAGGAGAACATGAACATGCCGACGTACAGGCACCAGTATGTTGCCTGCTGCGCGGCCGCGTCTTTTCCCATGGCAACGAAAATGGGCGTCGCCGCCACGGTGACCACCGCCGATGAGGCGTGCAGCAGGAACGCTCCGATCAATATCAGCTTATAGCCGACTCGATCGGCGATGAGACTGAAGCCGATGATCGTAAAAGCCATGCCCACCAGGCCGCCGCCGGTGATCGTGCCCAAATCGGTCTTGGTGAAGCCGAATTCGGCGCCCCACTCGCCCAGCACTTTGGTGCGAATCGCAAAGCCCATCCCCGCCGCGATGAGGGTCAGAAAGCTGGCCCAAAAGATCTTGCCGCTCGACTGCATTGCCTGGGTCTCCGGTTAGTGACATCCGGCTCGGATGCCGTCGCCACGCTGGCATGGTCGTGCTGACCAGACAGCAGGTTTTCCGAGTATACAAGCCGCCTTCAGCAAGTAAACCGACGCGAGTTGGCGATTTCGGGCAATTTCGACAATTTGATTGGCGACCATTCGCGGCAAAACGCTTAAGCGCCAGGGGCTGCCCAGCTTCGCAATGCTGTCCTCCGATGCCAAGTTGCCTTGACCCCCTCGAACCTCGGCGCGTACCATTCTCGCCCTCTCCATCCTTGGCCCGTGCATCATTTGCCTCTCATGCCACGACTTACCGCCAAGTACGGATCCTGGATGTTGATTCTGACTGTGGCCATGTGTCTGCGCGTGGCGGCGGGCGTGTGGTGGCAGTCGCGACTGGGGCCGGGTCGGCAGTTCTTCTTTCCCGACAGCGGGACGTACTGGGAACTCGGACGGACGATTGCCGAGAGGACGCCTTATCAGTATCTGTCACCCGATGCGCGCGTGCTGCGCACGCCGGGGTATCCGCTTCTGCTGGCGCCGTTGTTTTGGATCTATGGTGACGACCCGCCGATCGCATCCGCGCGCGTGTTGAATGCCGCCTTGGGCACGCTAGCCGTGGCCGTGATCGGCTGGTGGACCACGCAGCTCTTCGACAGCCGCGCCGGTCGCCTCGCCGGTTGGATCGCGGCCTTGTACCCGGGCGCCGTGGCCATGTCGGCGTTTGTGCTGACCGAAGGCCCGTTCACGGTGTTCATGCTGCTGGAGCTCGCACTGTGGGGCGCTGCCTGGCGCGCAGAGTCGAACAAGCGCTCCGCGGCCCTGGGCTTGGCCGGCGGAGTTGCGGCCGGCGTCGCAACATTGATTCGCCCTAGCTGGCTGTTGTTCACTCCACTGGCCGTGGTGGTTGGGTTGGCCGCAGACACGCGCCGCGGCCGGCAGTTGCTGATGGGCATCGCGATCTCCGGCGGGCTTGTCGCGTGCATGTTGCCCTGGTGGATTCGCAACACCCGAGTCACCGGACATTTCGTGCCCACCACCTTGCAGGTCGGCGCCAGCCTCTATGACGGATGGAATCCAAGAGCCGACGGCAGCAGCAACATGAGCTTTGTCGACGAGTTTGCGGCCAACGAGCGGGCTGCAGGAGCCGCTGCGCCGCAAGACGAGCTGTTCGAGTACCGTCTGGATCGCCGCATGTTGCGCGCCGCGCTCGCCTGGGCGCGAGCAAACCCGGCGCGTGTCGCGCAATTGGCGGCAATCAAGTTCGTCCGCCTTTGGAACGTTTGGCCCAACGAGAACTCGCTGCGCACCTGGCCGCTG